>URJI01000019.1 GCA_900548215.1 uncultured Coprococcus sp.
GAAAGACTGTGAAGTCTGATCACAAGGCATCCGATTTCAAGGTTGGCGACACGGTTCACGTCATCAGCATGGACTCCGAGGGAACCATCACGGCTCCGGCGGATTCAAAGGGCAAGCTCAAAGTCCAGATGGGTATCATAAGTGCTTCTCTCCCACCTACGGATCTTCTGCTCGTTGAACATGAGAAGAAAAAGCCACAGAAAGCAACCGTCACAGGTGGCAAGAGCATGGCAAGAATGATGAATATCAAGCCTGAGATCAACGTTCTGGGAATGACCGTTGATGAAGCCACATCCCTTGTTGACAGATTTCTGGACGATGCCCTCATGGCCCATCTGCACAAAGTTACGATCATACACGGCAAGGGCACCGGTGCACTCCGCAAGGGAATACACCAATTTCTGAAATCACAGCCACACGTCAAATCCTTCCGGCTCGGCGAGTTCGGCGAGGGCGACGCAGGCGTGACAATAGTAGAATTATAGAATTTGAATTTATTTGCAAGGTGGCCTCACGCAAGAGATGGATTCCCTGCAAACCACACATGTGCTGCACGAAGCGGCTTCAATGCACATACTTTACAATCAGGAGGTTATATATATGAGTAAGAATAATATTCTCATCGTTGATGACGACGAGAACATTGCAGAGCTTATATCACTCTACCTTAACAAAGAGTGTTATGAGACGGAGATCGCCGCAAGCGGTACAGAGGCACTGCAGCTATTTGAGGAATATTCACCTGACCTTGTTCTCCTGGATGTCATGCTTCCGGGAATGGACGGATATCAGGTTTGTACAGAGATCAGGAAAACATCCAACACACCTATCATCATGCTATCCGCCAAGGGGGAAGTATTTGACAAGGTGCTTGGACTGAAGATTGGCGCAGACGATTATATCGTGAAGCCATTTGACTCGAATGAGCTTGTCGCAAGGGTCGGTGCACTTCTGAGGCGTTCAGCCATGAACGATAATTCACAGAAGCAGGCACAGGCATCTTCCTACGATGTGACCAGCGCAGATCACGTGGGCACATTTGTGGAATATGACGGACTTGTGGTGAACATATCCAACTATACAGTCACCTTTGAGGGGCGCAACCTTGATATGCCGCCAAAGGAACTTGAAATTCTCTATTTCCTTGCCAGCAGACCTAATCAGGTGTTCACAAGAGAACAGCTTTTGGACAAGCTGTGGGGATATGAATATGTGGGTGACACAAGAACTGTAGACGTACATATCAAAAGACTTCGTGAGAAGCTGAACAACAATCATAACTGGAGCATCGCCACTGTATGGGGCATTGGCTACAAGTTTGAATGGAGATCGTGATGAAGAAAACCGCTTTTGATAAGATAGTTGTCGGTTTTGTCGTTCTGGTCGTACTTATATTTTCACTGCTGATGATATACAGTATTTCAGCCACGCAGAACACAGTTCTCGCCGAGCGCAAATCCACAATGCAGAAAGAAATAGAGCTGCTCATGGACGGCCCTCTGACAGATTACAGCAACAACACCATAGACAACAAAACCCTGTTCACAGAGCTTCAAAACACAGCAAATACTCTGGAGATGGGAATCTGGCTCACCGATGAGCGCAGCAATATAATATTCAGGTCATCTTCAAGCTCTGACAGTGACAGTTCCGACAAAAACCAGCAGACAAATGCAACACAGAATCCCGGAACTCTGAAAAATTATGTCAATGAGTCAGAACTGAAATCGGCTTTTTGCCACGAAGACACATTTGGCGGATTCTTCTCCGCAGACACACTGGTAATCGGTCAGCCTATGTATTACTGGAACAACTACATGGGAACCATCATCCTCACGTCGCCCATGACGTTCAAGCAGGATATACAAAATCGAATGCTGTCAACGACATTTGTGCCTTTCCTTATATTGATGCTGATCGCCATGATAGCGCTGATGCTCATGTCCAACAGCCTGCTGAAGCCTATACGTGAGATCATCAAGACATCCAAATCCTATGCACAGGGTAATTTCAACGCCCGTGTAAATGTCACGGCAAATAATGAGTTCGGAGAACTTGCAAGATACATGGAGGAGATGGCTGACGAACTCAGCCGTTCAAACGAATACAGAAAATCATTTATCTCCAATATATCCCACGATTTCAGATCACCACTGACATCCATCAAGGGATATATAGAGGCCATGCTGGACGGTACCATACCTCTTGAAAAACACGAAAAATACCTGGGGATAGTTCTGAACGAAGCCCAGAGACTCACCAAGCTCACACAGGGACTTCTGGAATTGAATAACTTTGATTCATTTGACCTGCAGCTTGACAAATCAAACTTCGACATACGAGACATCATCACACCGACCATCAACACATTTGAGAAGAGGTGCAATGACAGGGGAATCTTCCTGGACAGCGTATTCCTGACGGACAATACCATAGTATATGCGGACAGGACAAAGATCCAGCAGGTTATATACAATCTGGTGGACAACGCCATCAAGTTCACCCCTGAGGGCCGCCAGATCAGAGTCCAGGTGACTGAGAAAAATGACAAGATATATACCAGCGTCAAAGATGAGGGTATTGGAATCCCTAAGGAATCCCAAAAAAAGGTATTTGAAAGGTTCTACAAGACAGATCCAAGCAGAGGCAAAGACAAAACAGGAACAGGTCTTGGCCTTGCCATCACGAAGGAGATCATCAAAGCCCACGGCGAACAGATAACACTGACATCTGAGGAGGGCGAGGGAAGCGAATTCATCTTCTCACTTCCTATGAAAAAGGATATGCAGGTTCCTATCAAACCGGTTCATGTGGATCACCACACAGACAACCTGAAGGGATCCGATATGACTGTTCCAGGCGTGAAGAGCAATGGCAAGTTCAAGATAAAGGATTCATAAATTATCAAAACCCGGGATTACCCCAGAGTGATATGCTCTGTTGTAGTACCCGGGGTCTTTTTTAATTTACCTCACATCTCCTTCCATTTATCCACACGGCTTTCACCTGTGAAATATCTATAGGTTTGGTGAAATCCAGTTCCATTCTCTGTATTCCATCATCATCACCAGTCTTGCCAATTCCATATATTACATCTTTAAGTTTTTTATCGTCCGTCATCTCAAGGACTATATTCTCCAACAAGTCACTATCTACATCTGAATTTTCAGCTATGTCGATAGTTATGCATTTTGTATTTATCGTGCATTTATCAATGTCACCTATACCGGATATATCTACACCATGGCCCTGCATATCATCCTGAATCTTAAACTGCAAAGTCCATGGACCAGATACCTCATCCGCTTCATAGCCAACACTGCTGTCGTCCTGTTTGGTTTTGTTGGACAGGACAATGCTGTCACACTTCATGGTGATGGTATCACCAACCTTATATACATTTTTCTTTTTTAACTTATATACAATATCAGACATTGTCTGCTTATCCGTGAGCGAAATCCCATCTCCAAATGCTGTGCTGCCCGCATATTCACTGACAATGTTCACGCCACCTTCTATTATCTGCATATCAGCTTCAAAGCTTTCATATTTTTCAGTGTCAAAGTCATCATAAGTGACGACCATCGCAATATCGACCTGATCGCCATCAACTGCAGCCTTCTTCAGATCAAAGCTTACTTTGGCATCAGAATCAGTTATCACCTTTACACTGCCCTTATACTCGTTATTTATGTAGCTCTTGTTCACATATTTTGATGGAATAACACTTCCTGTCTCCTTGCTCAGACTGTCAAAGAACCACGCCAGCGAACCTGTTTCCGCCGCATAAGCAAGACCGCCACCCGAGAGAACAATGACTGCCGCAAGACCTGCCACCGCTTTCTGCCATCTGTGGCTTTTTGCGGGATTTTTTATCCTGCACCTCAGTCTGTTCACACATGCATCCGCTTCCTCCTTTGAAAAGTCCATATACTCTTCGCTGGCATCCACTTCATTCATTACATCATACACATTTCTGTCTTTTCTATCTTTCATGATTGTTCACCACCTCTGCATATACTTTTAATTTGTTTCTCGCTCTGGACATTCTGCTATATATAGTCGATGATGTCACCCCATAATCATCCGCTATACGTGCTACGTCCTGTTCATCCCAATAATACCTGAGGATTATGTCTCTATCATCATCCGTAAGACCTTTGAGAAGTTTTTCCATCCCGTCCGAAATCTCCTCATCAAGCATCTCCATAAGGTTATCCCTCGCAAGCTCCCGTTCGTGATCGTCTATGTCCTCCTCGGCGCATCGCCTGCTGTATC
Organism: uncultured Coprococcus sp.; assembly: GCA_900548215.1. GTDB lineage: Bacteria > Bacillota > Clostridia > Lachnospirales > Lachnospiraceae > Coprococcus. The sequence goes on from URJI01000019.1 coordinate 4,279, forward strand.
TCCGGAGATAGTCTATGGATCTGAATCTGGCAATGGCTGTTATCCAGCTTTTAAATGAACCTTTCTTCTCGTCAAATCTGTCTATGTTGTTCCATGCATCCAGAAATACATCATCCATGCACTCCTCCATCTCCTCCGGCATCCCCGCAAGATTTTTATATATGGCAGCTTTCACACAGCCTCCATATTCCCTTACTATATACTCCAAAGCCCTTTCATTGTGCTTCCTCAGTTTTGATATATAATTGTTCTGGTTTATTATGTCTACCACCTCCCGATGATCTTCATTGGCCAATTTCCTCATCTGCTATATATTCCGTTTTCAAGTCATCAAATCTTGCACTTACGCAATATTTTTTTCACCAATGGGGTCAGGCACTGCTAAACAAATGGGGGGTCAGGCACCCTCTAAACATACGGGGTCAGGCACTTTCTAAACAAAATGGGGTCAGGCCCCTTCAAAAAAGACTAAAAAAAATGACTTTTCCGATGGGGGCCTGACCCCTTGGTATCTTTGACAAAACTAAATGTTAATTATTATACCTCTCATTCATCACTTTCACAGCATCGCCGATCTGAGTCCGCAGGTCGGTTGGATATATCACCTCGCAGACCGTACCATACTGCATAGCCCAGTGGGCCATGGCCTGCCGGCTGCACACAAGGCGCACATATGTCACATCGTCATCCGTCTCACGGAACCCATCATACTGCCTGGCTATATTTTCATCCACCACATCAAAGTTGCTTCCAAACCAATCAACCACATCTGAGATCGCTCGCTTATTCACCCTGAGAACTATTGTCACAGGCTCATCTGCAAACATGTAGATATGCTCCGCCATATGCTTCGGCAGATTGAGACCATGCTCCATTCCCTTAACCTTTGAGCGGTCCTTGACAGGGCTGTTCACGATCTGCACCTGTGTCATCTTGTCTATCCTGTAATTGGACAGAGAATCATATTTGTCATAATTACAGATAAGATAATACTTTCCGTCATTTGCAACCATCTGATACGGATTAACTATATACGGTTCCTCGCGTCGCGGATGAAGCTTCTTGTCCTCGCCATAGTTATTGTATACAAATGATATCTGCTTGTGCTCAGATATCGCATCGTCTATAATCCCCACATTAAAAAGCGTCTGCTTGTTGCTTGTATGCTCCAGTCCCGGAAGGCTGCTCACGTGTGTCATCTTATTTGTAAAATAAATGTTGGACAGCCCTGCTATCTTATCGATGAGCTGCTGTGCCTGTCCTGCCGGTATTGTCTTTGAAAACAATATACTGTCTATCATCATCCTGAGCTCTGCATCATCAAATTCATGGTTGTAGTACCAGTCCGAGGTGATGACCTCTGTCGTGCCATCCTTCTTCTCTCGCTCAGTCTCTGTATACTCTATATCATATCCATAGTCCACCAGACAGTTCAGATTGGCCTTTATGGACTTTCTCTCAACGGTCATGTCATAGTCTTCTTTCAGCTTTGCCATGATGTCCTTCTGATCCATCGTATGGTCGCAGTCTGTATATTTTTTCAGAATATCAAGGATGCATATATTCAGCATCTTTTTTCCACTTGTAGGATACATATTGTCCCCCTCTATTACATTAATAGGCAGCACGCTGATGCGTGCTTTTTCGTCAAGCTTCGCTTGATGGCAAATCCCAATTTAGTCTGTGGAGGTTACCGGCCTCCTCGAGACCTGGGAAGTCGTTCTGTCTGAGTGCCTCGTAGAGTACGATCGCCACTGAGTTGCCAAGATTTAAAGATCTTATGTCCGGGAACATCGGAATTCTGATGGCGGTCTCTTTGTAATCGACAAGTATCTCCTCCGGAATTCCGGCGCTCTCCTTGCCAAACATGATATAGGCGTCATCCTCAAATTTTACATCTGTGTATTTCTTTCTGGCCTTTGTGGTAGCCATATATATCTTTGCACCTGGGTTCTTCGCAAGAAAATCCTCAAAATTCACATACGTTGTGACATCAAGCTTGTCCCAGTAGTCAAGCCCTGCACGCTTTAACTGCTTTTCATTTATCTGGAATCCCAGAGGCTCTATAAGGTGCAGCCTTGCGCCTGCTGCCACACAGGTTCTTCCTATATTTCCTGTATTTGCCGGGATCTCCGGTTCATGTAACACAATATTCAACATCTCGTATTCTCCTCGTATAAAATATATCCAGTCCGGGACTTGCTCCCAAGCAGCAGCCCATGCCAGATAGAAATCATCTACAAATACCTCGGCGGTGTGAGAAAGCGCCTCTCATCATCGTGCGCCACAACACGGTCACTTCCCTCCGTCAAATGTCCTATGACCGCAGCCTCATATCCTGCTTCATATAATTCGTCAGAAAGTGCCTCACCATCTGCTGTGACAAACAACGCTGCACCGCACCCATCTATCATATACGGATTGTCTCCCGTATGTTCACATATCTCTATTGTCTCCTGAAGTATCGGAATGTCGTCATGACATACACAAAGCCCTGTCCCAAGAGCATCTCCCATCTCCCATAGAGCGGCAAATATTCCTCCTCTTGATATATCGTGGGCGTACCTGACGCCGTGTGCATAAGCTATATCAACCTGTTTTCCAAGTGTTATAAGCCTGCCAAGCTGCTCAACAGGTCTTAAATAACTCTCTGAATACCTCGAAAACAGGTCCTTCTGATGATCAAAATATAACTGTAACGTACCGCCAACTCCGGTCTGTCCACACATAACTATATCAGCACTGGCTTTTATCTCCGCGGCATTTTTATGATCAGTACATAAGCCATCTGTATCCGGCTTAGATTTCCTTCCTATCATCGTTATACTTATGATGGGCTCCGTAACTGAACTGTTTACCTCCGTATGCCCGGCTGCAATATCCACACCATATTCCGCACATACACCAGCCAGCTTTCTAAGAAGCTTCTTCATCCTTCTCTCATCACTGTCCGGCATGACTATCGTATCTGTAGCAGCCCACGGCTCATATCCGCCAATCCTCAAACTGTTGTACAATCTGGCTATGTCAAGTCTGAGTCCGGCCTCGCCCAAGTCTCCACACACACCCGTTGCCACATTTATATCTTCTCCACTATACAACAAGAGCCGGGCATAGTCTTCTCCTATCCCGGCTCTTGTCACATCACTATGGACAGTTTTTGGAAGGCTCTTAAGAATTGATCGCACCGTCTGATGCTCTCCAAACTTTCCTCTCATACGAACTCTCCTAACAGGCACTCACGCAGCTTCCACCACGCATGCCATATCTGTATTAAAATGCTGATATCAAAAGGGTAACAACCATAGCGATACAGAGAATCGCAACTATGATCCTTGATATCCATGTTCTTCCCTTTTTGCTGCTGAGATCTATCATCTTTACACGCTCCTTATCTCTGTGTATATATTTACAAAATCAACTACATAATAACAAAATATAAAATATAGTTCAATATCATTTATTTATACTATAAATATCCAACCTTTTCCACTTCTGACTTTCACCGCAAAAAATCATGCACGATATCAGTCAAGTTATGCAACGTATATTGTAAACACCACATCCATTATTTTATGCTGTCAACACAAATAGGCTAATAAATACGGAGGTTTTAATATGAAACAGTGCAATGTGTGTGGTTATGTCACTGAGGATTACATCAATGTATGTCCCACCTGTGGAAATCAAATTTTTACTCAGATTACTTATCAACAGCAGCCTTATAACTTTACGCCGCCACCCCATCAGGAGCAGCTACATCCCGCTTTTCAGAGTATTTCGTCCAGACAGCCATCAAAACCTAAGAAAAAACCAAAGCTGCCTATCGTCCTGCCAATCTTTCTTGCGGTCATGATTATTGTGATAACTGTGGCTTTTTTCACTCTTATCAAGTACAGAAAATCAGTCCCTGATCAAAACATTCCAGACAGCCAGGTGTCAGAGTCTACTGAAAATAATGATAATATTATCAATTATCCTGGCAATTACGATAATAATAATAATGATGCCAGTGACAGCAATAAATTTGACGCCAAAACACTTGATGAATTGCCTAAAACATTCAAACACAAGACAAGTGAATTAAAGGAATTCAGCACAGAATACAGAATTACAGCCTCCAGAAATGGATATCTGATAGTGACCGATGGCGAAAATGGATATGGCTTTATGGATGGTACAGGTAACTTTATACTGCCAATGGAAAAGAGGAAGATATCTTTTGTTGATAACAATGATCTGGATATACTGAAAACGAACGTACTTGTAAGCAAAAAGAATACATACTACTCTGCATTTATTGACTTTGATGGCAATGAAATTGCCAGATCCGAGAACCAAGGCAGTGTCAACGGTTTCTACGGTTCCGACACAACTGCCATAATATGCAACCCATATTCCCAGGTCAGTAAGCTGATTGACTGCAATGGAAATGTACTTAAAGAATTCAAGCCTCTGGACAACGGCAAACTATTTACATCAATAGTAGGCAATAAATACCTTCTTACCGAATATGAATCCATGGGCATAGGGCAGATCAACGGATCTGATACAATAACAGAGGTCATGGGAATCTATAATCTGGATGGCTCGCCAGTATACGTTCCTAATACTCATTCTCTCATTGAATTATGCTACAATCCATCTGGTTATTTTGCCATTTTTGAATCACCGCTTGATGATGCTAACGATTCATATTCATTTTTTGTGATAGATGAGACTGGCGAAAAGATTGCCGATCTTCCTGCATTTAGAGGAACTCTTGAGAACAATTTCCGTGTTCTGGACGATGATAGCTTTGTTGTTCCTGCTCCCCCTTCAGACTACGATGAAGATAGCAGCAACGGATACTGCAAAATCTACAATATCAGGACTAACACTCTATCAGAAAACTATTTTGAGTTTGTCAAATATATGGTTGACAACAGAGCATTTGCTTATGTGCCTGATGCTGAGGCAGTCTGCATAATTGACAATGAAGGAAATATCACAAACACAGGTGCTTATTTATTATCTGCAGATGACAACGTCCTATATGGTGCTTTAAAATCCAGCCAGTCGAATAACACCTACTCAATAATGCTTCCAACTGAGATGTCATTCTGCTTCCTGCACGATGGAGAATTAGTCTCTATGGGAATTTTTTATTTTAAATATAAAGATGATTCAGGTCAGATTATATACATGAACTACGCAGGAAAAGTTCTGTACACCGCTGATTCTGATACAGACGATCCGTCTGCAACCGAAAGCGATGATGAAACTGCATTATTCCTCACTTTGGCCAGACAGGACGAAGCCACAGATACTGTATACCAAGATATCATTCCTGTTTCAGTAACGGAATAAAAATCAGATCTGATAACACATGCAAAAAAATGAAATGGGCTACCCTCTAATAAAGGATAGCCCACTTTTTTACATCCCCTGTCCCTTCAGATAATTGATAAACTGCTGCGCAGTACGTCCGCTTATGCCGCCGTGCGCAAGTTCCCACTTATTTGCCTCAGCGCAGAGCTCTTTCTCGTCCATGGTGATATGCTCTTTCTCAGCAAGACCCTTGACGATCTCGAAATACTCCTTCTGTGAAGGTGCGCTGTAGCTGATGGTTACGCCAAATCTGTTAACCAGCGACAGCTTCTCCTGGATAGTATCACTTCTGTGGATACCGTTATTGTTCTCCATATCGTTCCTGTCGTTCCATGTCTCCTTGATGAGGTGGCGGCGGTTCGATGTGGCGTAGATAAGCACATTGTCCGGCCTGATCTCCAGTCCGCCCTCGATGACAGCCTTGAGGTACTTGTACTCTATCTCAAACTCCTCAAATGAAAGATCATCCATGTATATGATAAATCTGTAATTTCTGTTCTTGATAAGCGATATTACCTGTGACAGATCCTGGAACTGATGCTTGTAAATCTCGATCATACGAAGTCCCCTGTCATAGTATTCATTGATGATCGCCTTGATGGTTGTGGACTTTCCTGTTCCACTGTCTCCGAAGAGAAGTGCATTGTTCGCCTTGCGTCCCTCCACAAATGCCTCGGTATTATCCACAATCTTCTTCTTCTGGATCTCGTAGCCGATGAGATCGTCAAGCATGACATCCTCTGTATTGTTGATTGGAACAAATTCCAGATCACCGTGCTCACGTGTGATCCTGAACGCCTTGTTGAGTCCGAACATTCCCACACCATATGCTTTATAGAATGATGTAACTATATCAAATATCTGATCCTCATTCTCAGCTTCCTCTATGGCATTGCTGACAGCCTGAACCTTCTCACTGACATTCTTATTGTACATTCTCTCCTTCTTGCCAATAGACTTGTAATTGTTGATAGTTGAGAAACAGTCTATCCCAAGTGCGCTCTCTATCTCTGAGAAATCAAAGTCGAACAGCTTCTTGAATATCCTAAAATCATTCTTTGCAAAATAATTAACTGTTCCGTCATTCGCACCAACCTTCTCACAGGTGATGCTGAATGAGTTCTCATTTGTAATGAGGATGAATGCAAGGTAATTGTGCCACAGATTCTTGTCAAATCCATAGCTTGTCGCCAGGTCAAGCAGTCGCTTGATCTGATCATAGATACGGGCACACAGCTCCGCCTTCTCACATCTCTTCATATCGAAATCCTCAAATATGCCCGACAGCTTCATCAGTATGCTATCCTCACCCAGATCTCTGTATAACACAAGTTTCGCTATATCTCTGTACATCTATTTATCCTTCTTTCTGGCAGAATAACTTTAAAATTTCATATCCTGCAATTTATCTCTTTCTTTTTCTTGATCTCTTTACACCTGATACGTTTTCACCAGATTCTGCAGAATCTGACTTCAAAGCAGTATCTGCTATATCTGTATTCGAATCATTTCCTGTAGCATCTGAATTTAAAGTAGTTCCTGTGGCATCCAGATCTGAAGCAGCTCTGGAAACGCCCGCTGCATCCCCGCCGTCCTCTGTCTTCACCTTAGACTGCTTTGCGCTTTCCTGCTCATCCAGTCTGCCATCCCACCGTCCCTCAGGGATCTCACAGGCAAGATTGTATTTCTTCCAGGATATGTGCTTCGCCTTCAGGCACTTTACCACGTACTCCTCTGAGAGCACGTAGAGCACCGAGAAGAGCGGCACAAATATCAGCATACCCAGAACTCCCATCAGATCGCCGCCGACCATGACAGCCACAAGCACCCATATAGACGGAAGGCCGACTGATCCTCCAACCACATGCGGATATATGAGGTTGCCCTCTATCTGCTGCAACACTATGAATATGATGAGGAAGGCAACAGCCTTCTTCGGATCATCCACAAGTATCATGATCGTTCCGGCAAAGCATCCGACAAATGCTCCGAGAACCGGAATAAGCGCAAACACTGCGATCAATATGCTCACCGTGAGCGCATATGGAATTCGAAATACCGTCATCGTTATGAAGAACATAAGTCCAAGTATGCACGCCTCAAGGCACTGTCCCGATATAAACTTTGAGAAAGTCCTGTCAGCCAGCACACATGTCTGGATGAATCTGTCTGCCTTTCTCTCCTTGAACACAGCGTAGAGAATACCCTTGACCTGCTTCTCAAGAGTCTCCTTCTGAGCCAGAATATAACAGGCAAAGAACAGTCCCACCAATACATCAACAACTGCTCCCACAACGCTGCTGGCTATAGAGAATGTGGATGACAGAACACTGCTTCCTCCATTCTTGACCAAATCCACCAGATTCGTAACCAGCGCATCCCAATTTATATCTATTCTCTTTATCTTGTCAACAATATCCGGCTGATCCTTCATGATCTTTATGGCCTTGTCCTGTATATCGTCCATAGCCGCCGGCAGCTTCTCTGCAAATGCAGTAACCGTTCTTGACATCTCCGGTATGACCATTGTTATGGCAAATGCAAAAGCTGCGATTATGCACAGGAACGACAGTATCAGACACACCGGTCTCTTCATCTTATACAGCCTGCTGTTCTCGTTCTTAAACAGTACTTTCTCAAATCCTTTCATAGGAACATTCACCACAAATGCTATGGCAAACCCTATGACAAACGGCATGAGTATATTTACCAGCCAGCTAAACAGGTGTGACACCTTGTCAAAGTTAAACAAGATATACGCAAACAGTACCACACCGCACAACAGAAGCATGATCCTGATAATATCTTTTTTATTCCAATTCACAATCTGAACCTCCTTGTTGTTTGTCCAAACATCTTCTCAATCCAGATGAATATTGCTGAATGCATCAGACAGAGAATAAGTCAGTTTCTTTTTTGGCTTGTATACATCCATAACTGGGGCCATGATCTTGAAAAATTTCTCCTCATCCTTGGACAATTTGAATACCTCCGATGTGTTTCTCGCATCCCACAGAGCATCGTGCTCTGCGCCCTGGAAATTCTCTCCCAGATAAAATACTGCATCGGACAGGGATATTCTTCTGGATGTCCCGATCATCTTTGCAAATTCCTTTTGGAAGTCCTTCCATTTGGATATGGTCTCTTCTATCTGTGGATGCATATAAGACTTGAGACGCGCCTCCTTGCGAAACTGCCTGAGATCATTCTCACTCCAGGCATATATCACATCTGCGTCACTACACCACTCAATGAATTTTCCTATTGCCTCCTCGTACAGAGGTGCATCTGCAAGAAGTTCATCGGTGATACCTGTCAGCTTTATTATACGTGAAGCCATACACCCAAATACCGGTTTCACATAACTCTTAAACGAGTCTATCTCATTGTACTCGTCATCCAGCTTGACCGCACCTATTTCTATTATCTCATTCTTACATATCTTCATTTCCTGTTTGTGTTCAGAATCTATAAGATTCATCTCAAAGTCCACAAAAACGTATCTCATACACAGTCTTTCCCCTTACGTTCCGAATACTTTTGTCCTCTGGTCACGCCTCCAAGGCTGAATTTACAATTCATTATACCAATGTACACCAAAAATAAAAGTCTGTAAACAAACTTATATCCTATTTTTAGTATGTATTTTTACAACATTTTGAGGTAAAATTTTCATGACTTATATTAATAATATAGACACGAAAGGACTTCACATATGAAGAATATAGTATTTGACATAGGCATGGTGCTCATCGACTTCCATTGGAAGACGACCATGCAGAAGCTCGGCATACCAGAAGATGCCATCGAAGTATTGGGACGCAACATGATAAACCACCCACTGTGGAATCACTTTGACCTGGACGACATACCGGAGGAAGAACTGATCTCACGTTTCAAAGAGCTCTCCCCGGCATACAGCAGTTACATTGATCAGTTCATGAACAACCTGGATGATGTTGTGGACATGTTCCCGGGCGCCGACACATGGCTGAAATCACTTAAGGACAGAGGCTACAACATCTACCTGCTGTCAAACTATCCGAGAAGGCTGTTCGCGCTGCACACACCGAGATTCCACTTCCTGCCATACACCGACGGAAGGGTTGTGTCATACGAATACCATATCACCAAGCCAGATCCTGCCATCTACAAGATACTCTGTGAAAAATACAGCATAAAACCCGAAGAATCCGTATTTCTGGACGACAGACCGGCCAACACAGAGGCCGCAGCAGCCCTGGGATTCCACGTGCTGAACGTGACAGATCCGGTACTTGCCAGACAGGAACTTGATGATCTGCTGGATGCCCAGCAGGGTTAGTTTTCACAGGAGCCGCTATGAACACACTTAAAAGCACAAACAATCATACAAAAACCAGAAGCTCCTCGGTCCTTTGGAGGATGCTGTTTTTCACATTTGCATTTGTATATATGGAGCTCCTGTTTCACACATCTGTCTACGGAGGCATCGATTCGGGAATCATACATCCGCTCCTCTTTGCGGCGGCATGCGGCCTTACTCTGTCTCTGCTCTGCTCATTCTGGAACAGAATAGCAAATGCCGTGACAGCCTATCTCCTCTGGAGCGTATTTACGGTATACTACATAACCCAGTTTGTCTATTATAAGATATTCAGGACCTTCCTGAGCCTCGTCTCCATTGGAGGTGCCCAAGACGCCATGAATTTCAAATCAGTGCTGCTTGCTGCACTTAAAAACAACTGGTATTTCATAGTTTTATTCCTGCTGCCTCTCATATGCCTGATCGTACTGAACAGACTTTTCTTCTCATTTGGCAGATGCAGCCTTGGAAAAACCGGTCACAAAGTCATACGCGCACTGACCACAAATGTCATAGCTGCCACAGTCATGTGGATTACCGCAATCGGTCTTCTCGGCATAAGCGGAAAGGAGGCCTATTCTCCATACGCGCTTTTCCACGGCCGTTATGTTCTGGAACTTTCCATGAACAAGCTGGGCGTCATGGTCACAACGGCAAGGGACAGCATCACCATGCTGACAAAGAGCAACTCGTCCAGAACATTTGAACTTGCAAATGGCGCAGATATATCCCTTAAAACTGCAGATGCAGGCTCAGGCACATCAGACGATGTGCAAAAACCTGACGCAGCAGAAACTTCCGGCACAGAGGCCGCCACAGAAGAACCGGAGGATATACCGGTACCACAGATTGATCCTGAGATTGATTTTGGAAAGCTTTACAGTTCAACAGACGACGAAGAATTAAAAAGCCTGTCTGCATATTTCTCAGGGGTGGAGCCGACATATCAGGACGAATACACCGGTATGTTCAAAGGATACAATGTAGTATTTGTCACAGCGGAAAGCCTGAGCACCTATGGTATATCCGAAGAAGCCACTCCTACTCTGTACAAAATTTACCACGATGGATTTGAATTTACCAATTTCTACAATCCTCTGTGGTATCACAGCACCATAGATGGCGAATATACCAACTGTCTAAGTCAGTACCCGGCATCATCCAAATGGAGTTTTGAGGCATCAGCGGATACATACCAGCCATACGCTCTTGGCAATATTCTGAATGCAGAGGGGTACAAGAGCTACGGCTACCACGACTTTGACGCCACCTATTACGACAGAACAAAAACACATCCGAACATGGGATACTCGACATTCAAGGCCATAGGTGCAGGACTCGACATCCCTGATCACGTCATGTACTCGGATCTTGAGTGCATGGAAGCCGTGTACGAAGACTTTATAAATGATGACCACTTCAATATGTACTTTATGAGCTTTTCCGGACATCTTCCGTATAACTATGATATGCAGTATCTATGTCAGAAGAACAGGGAGGAAGCAGAAGCTGCCCTGGCCGGTCAGAACTATTCAGACGAAGCAGTCGCTTATGTTGCAGCCCAGATAGAGCTTGACAAAGCACTGGAATTTCTCATGGATAAACTGGATGCGGCAGGCAAACTTGACAACACTCTCTTCATCGTTGCGCCCGATCACTATCCTTACGGACTCAGCGACGGCACCTACAACGAGCTCGCGGGAAGTGACGTGGAGAACGATCCATTTGAGCTCCACAGGAATCAGTTTGGCATATGGAGCTCATCCATGGAAAAATCTGTAACAATTGACAAACTGTGCTCCAGCGTTGACATTCTTCCAACCGTGCTAAATCTTTTAGGTGCGGACTTTGACTCAAGACTCCTTGCCGGACGCAACATCATGTCAGACTGTGATCCTCTCGTCATATTTGCAAACCAGAGCTTTATCACAGACAAAGTGAAGTATAACGCAGGAACGGGTGAGGTTACATACCTGGTTCCGGAATCACAAGTGCCGGCAGGTTACATCGATGACATGATAACCGAGGTGGAAAACAGACTTTATATATCAGATGAGATGATCAACACTGACTACTACTCTTTTGTGTACGGCAGGTCAGAATAAATATAACGAAAGCCACCACACCTGACAACACGTCAGCGGCGGCCTGAACAACAGCCACGCCAGCAAGGCCATACACCTGCGGCAGCAGGAACATCAGCGGGACGAAGAACACCCCCTGTCTGAAGGCCGATATGAGCGTGGCTTTTCCATATGCCCCAAGAGCCTGGTAATACATTCCCGCCACCAGCGAAAGTGCCGCAAATGGCATGGATATCCCATGTGCCCTGATTGAAAACGACGATATGCCAGCCGCACCATTTTGCCCGCCGAGGAATATGCCTGCAAGCAAATCCGCCCAGATAAAGGAAGCCGCCCCCGCAAACACCATGAATATGACTGCCGTGATCATGGTAAACTTACGCGACAGCCTGACTCTCTCCATAAGCTTTGCCCCATATGCAAAACCGCACACCGGAGCAAATCCCTGTCCGTAACCAACAAGCACCGCAAATACAACCGCAAATATCTTATTTGCCACAGTTATCCCTGCCATGGCATCATCGCCATACTGCCTGCAGCTTCTGCTTATCATGACAGCAGCAAGGCACATAAATCCCTGCCTCAAAAGTGAAGGCATTCCCACCCTGAGGATCTTTGCCCAATATCGAAATGACCATATATCCCCAAGGTGAAGCCTCACAACGCTGTGCCCAGATCTGACGCACATATACATGATGATAAGACTCACACTCTGCCCTGCAAATGTCGCAATACCCGCACCGGATATCCCCATCTTCATCACATCTATAAAGACATAATCAAGAACAGCATTTGTCACACCTCCGGCACATATCCCGAGCAGTGCAAGGTACGGCTGTCCCTCCGCCCGCAGCGCATTGTTGAGGACATACGCACCGCACATGACAGGTGCCGCCAGCATGATAAAAATACCATACTGCCCTGCATATTCACTGCTTGTGTCGGTGGCTCCGAGAAGCCTTACAATATCATCCCTGAGCAAGATGAAGAAAGCCGCCATAACCGCTCCCGAAACTACACTTCCTGCAAATGCAGTTGCCAGCGTCTGTTCTGCCTCGCGCTTTTTCTTCTGTCCAAGAAGTCTCGCTATCTCACTTCCCGCACCCATTCCCCATGTGTAGCCCACCGCCTGGATAAGTGCCATCACAGAGAACATGATCCCCACAGCAGCCACCTGGCTTTCGCCGAGATCTGACACGAAATATGTGTCCACTATATTGTAGGTGGTGGCTATGAGCATGGTAAGAACCGTTGACACAGACAGTGACAGAATAAGAGAAGGCACAGGAGTCTCAGCCATTTTGCTGTGATTCTCCTGTGCCTTAAATTCCGCATCCACACTGTCAGGGATGTCCATCCCCTGAAGTTTTAATTGTCTGATTTTCGCTGTTTTGTCTTTTTTATCTGCTATGCTCACCTGATCAATCCCTGCCCGTTCTGAGAAATTCTTTTACCTCCTGTAATTTCTCCTTTGCATCGTGCAGCCCGAGCTCGTACATGGCTTCTATCATCTCAGGTTTTCTCTCAAGTCTTGATATCTCTATAGTCTCACTTGGTCTTATGATCAGGGTATCGCCCTGCTTCTCCAGCTCTTCCAGCTTGTCCAAGGTCTTGTTGTAATACAGATGCCTCATATGGCATCGTCTTACAAACTCAGGATATTCCCTGTACCTTCCCGCCTCAAGTCTGAGCATTCTGTCAGGACCTTTCCTGTATCCGGCAGGTCTTGTGAGAACAACCACATTTCTCCTGTATCCCATTCGCCTGAATGCAAATATAGGAATACTGTCAGATACTCCTCCGTCCAGAAGTTTCATGCCGTCCACCTCAACCGTATTCGATATAAGAGGCAGGGATGCCGATGCCCTTACCTTGTTCACATCATCCGGATTTCTCAGGTCCGTACACTCAAGATACTCCGCCTCTCCGGTCTCCAGATTGGAACATCCCACATAGAATCTTGTCGGATTTGCAAGAAATGCATCATAGTCCAGAGGATCCAGCTTCTCTGGTATGTCGTGATAACAGAACTGTTCTCCGCATATATCCCCTGTCGTTATGAGCGAGTACAGACTCATGTAATGTTTATTGTTTCTATATTTCAGATTATATCTTATATTGCGTCCTCTCTGGCCTGCCACAAATGACAGTCCGTGTATGGCTCCGGCTGATACTCCGATCACACCATCCACAGTTATATCGTTATCCATAAAGACGTCCAGCACACCTGCGGTATATATACCACGCTGTCCGCCACCTTCAAGAACAAGCCCTGTCTTTGCCATATTCCCGCCTTTCCGAAGCATCATCCATACAAAATTCTGTAGTCACTTTCTTCCGTCATTTGGATCCGCCCCAATATATTTTTATGTTAATGTATTCTTATCCTTATCATGAGATTTCCTGAACACTTCCAGGCTTCTCGCCAGTATCCCATTCATGTGAGCTATTGCCGTACCATAATTGGTCATGGGAATGTTCTGCTCCTGGGTCATCTTCTGCCGGCTCACCATCTCACGCTCATTCAGCATACAGCCCCCACAGTGTATCACCAGATCAAATCCCGAAAGATCCTCCGGAAACTCCGTTCCGCTGGTAAAATGATATTCAGGCGTGCAGCCTGTATACCTGTTTATCCATCCCGGAAGCTTCACCGTTCCTATATCATCGCACTGTCTGTGATGTGTGCACCCCTCAGCTATCAATATCTTCGGATGGCTGTCCTTGTCAAATTCATCCAGCTTATATGCCGCTTTCACTGCACCGTCAAGCTGCCCTTTGAACCTCGCCATCAATATGGAAAATGATGTAAGGTATGTGCTCTCCGGCACTATCCGCATCACATTTTCAAACGCCTGGGAATCCGTGACAACCAGTGAGACCTGATCGCCAAATCTGGACAACGTATCTGTAAGCTCCGTATCCCTGCACGCCACCGCTATGGCACCAGTATCAAATACATCCCTCATGACCTGCTGCTGCGGAAGTATAAGCCTTCCCTTGGGAGCTGCCGAATCTATCGGTATCACAAGTACAACCACGTCTCCGGGTTCTATCAGATCACCCACAAGCCGGCGTGCCGTCGGTGTTTCCACCGTCAGATGCCCGATCATCTCTTTCAGATCATTTATCCGGGTTCTCTCTCTGGCGCTCACCCATATATGAGGACATGCCCTGAGTATCTCTTCGTCTGCCTGCTCTATACGCTTCACGCAATCTGCAGATACCACATCGCACTTATTGTATGCAATTATATAATTTATATTCTTCTCTCCAAACAAATGTATGAGCTGTCTGTCATTCTCGGAAAGCCCAGCCGTTCCGTCCACCACAAGAACCGCCACATCCATCTTCCTGAGAGCCTGCTTTGCCTTCTGTACTCTTAGACATCCGAGATCTCCCTCATCATCCATGCCCGGAGTATCTGTGATGACCACCGGTCCCAGTGGAAGAAGTTCCATTGATTTGTTCACAGGATCCGTGGTTGTTCCCGCCACATCCGACACGACAGACAGGCTCTGCCCCGTCACTGCATTTACAAGGCTGGATTTGCCCGCATTTCGCTGTCCGAAGAAGCCTATATGAATCCTGTTTGCCGATGGTGTATCGTTATATCCCATGTGTATCTCCTGCCTAGAATCTGAAATCCCTGTCTCCATGCTTTATCCTGTCAAGTCTCTCTACAACTATCTGTCTGACCCTCTCATTCGGAATATTCGCAAGTTCTTCCTGTATAAGCCGCCTGCCAAGCTCTGCGGTCTCCGGCGACGCATAATCCACCAGATACTCCTCAAGAGTCATCAGCGCATTTGGATGACAGCAGTTCTGAATCTGACCACTCTTGCACAGACTCATGAACCTGTCTCCGGTTCTGCCCTCCCTGTAACATGCCGTACAAAATGACGGGATATATCCCTTTGTCATAAGCCAGTTCACCACCTGATCCAGGGTTCTCGTATCACTGACGTCAAACTGCTCAGACTTCTCATCCTCCGGCTCCGGCTCATAGTAACCGCCGACACTGGTCTTTGAACCGCCGCTTATCTGTGACACTCCCAGCCTTATGATCTCGTCGCGCACCTTTGGATTCTCCCTTGTGGAGATGATCATTCCGGTGTATGGCACAGCTATCCTGATGCATGCTGCAATCTTGCAGAACGTCTCATCACTTATTCCATTGTCAAATGCGTCCGGGTCTATATCATCCGCCTTCTTCACTCTTGGAACGCTTATAGTGTGTGGGCCTACACCGTGAACCGCCTCAAGATGCTCCGCATGCATCAAAAGTCCTGCAAATTCATATCTATATTTGTCCAGGCCAAAGAGTACACCAAGTCCCACATCATCTATTCCACCCTCCATGGCACGATCCATGGCCTCGGTGTGATATGAATAGTCATGTTTTGGCCCATATGGATGAAGCTTCTCATAAGCTTCCTTGTCATAAGTCTCCTGAAAAAGGATGTATGTTCCTATCCCGGCCTCATGAAGTTTCCGGTAGTTCTCCACCGTTGTCGCCGCTATATTTACATTCACACGGCGGATTGCTCCGTTCTTGTGCTTTATGCTGCAGATAGTGTCAATACACTCAAGTATATACTCTATGGGATTATTCTTAGGATCCTCACCGGCCTCTATAGCCAGTCTCTTGTGCCCCATATCCTGAAGAGCTATGACTTCCTTTCTGACCTCATCCTGTGTCAGTTTCTTTCTTGCAATATGTTTATTCTTTACATGGTAAGGACAGTACACGCACCCATTTACACAGTAATTTGACAGATAGAGTGGAGCAAACATGACTATTCTGTTGCCATAAAAGTCCTTCTTGATCTGTTCCGCAAGATCGTATATCTCTGCGATCTTGTCCGGCATCTCACACGCAAGAAGTACAGATGCCTCTCTGTGTGTAAGTCCCTTTCTGAGCTTTGCCTTCTCTATGATGCTGTCTACCAACTCCACATTGTTCTTGTTGCTCTCCGCATATTCCAGAGTCTCACGGATCTCTCCGTCATCTATGAACTCTTCTGCCTTCATAGATTTCATGTCGTACATACAATCAGCCTTCTTTCTCTATTCTCCGTATGCCCTTCCAAAACATCCAGATCTAGCCCATATTGCCATCCTCAGTGATGGTCTCTGTCGCAGTCTCATCTGCATTACCTGATCCATCCTCCAGTTCACCCTCAGTACAGTCCGGATCACCCACTCCAGACTCTGACGACGTATCGGTATCATCCGCCCCGGATTCACTGCCACTGTCAACAGCCGCTGGCAGAAGAACATAGTCAACATACCATCCATCATCACATTTGAGTACAAACTCCTGCACCTGAAGAGTTATCACTTCTCCAGCTTTGCCTGTGACTATCCATTCAGCATCCACGCTTCTGTACTGTGAAACTCCTTTCACACCATTATCCGCAAATGTCTGTTTCAGATCCTCCACATTGCTCACAGCCTTAATATCTGTAATCTTACATTCTATCTTGTCGATATCTCCTATCTTGTCATTCACATAAGTTCGAAATTTCGTTATATATATATCCTGTATATCGCTTATAGAGAGAACCTTGGATTTTTCCTCATACTGCTTTATATACCCGGGTGCTATATATTCAGCCATATCTTTTCCAGTCCCAAATGCGTACATATCTGCAGTCTCATATGCCAATTTCTTCGCTGCATGCGCAAATCTGAAATATATAACATAGAAGACCGCTATCACAATAACGATGAGCACCGCCAGGATCCGTATCAGAACCCGCAATTTTCCGCTGTTCCCCGCCTGTGAATTTCCACTGCTGTTCTTATTCTCCCCTTTGTTCTTATCACGCTTTTTTTCTGTCATATTCCCTTATCCCATCTTATTTTCTAGCCATGGACCTCTGTCCGTATGACCACGGACATTATACACCCTCAGACCACATTCCCGCAATCAACAAGTTATCCTAGAACTAAAAGCCTGAAATAAAAAGCAAAAATAAACCGCACAAACAAGTCCGTTCATGCGGTTCGTAAAATAATATTCTGCTATGACTACCAACAGTTCATCGTCTTCATAGTATCGAGCTTAGCCTGAATCCTTGCAGCGACCATATCCCTGATCTCCACTGTACTCTTGTCTGCAATATCCTCATAAAGTATAGGTTCCAGAAATGCAAGCTGTGTGGTCACCGTCCTGAGAGACCACCCCTCAAACGGTTTGAAGGAATCATAAAGCACCACTGGAACTATAGGGCACTTTGCTTTCTTTGCAATCTTGAAGCTGCCTGGCATAAACTCCTTAAGCTCGTTATGACTTTTATCATATCCACCTTCTGGAAATAATATGTATCTGCGGCCTGCCCTGATCTCAGTTGATACATCATTTATAACCTTGACCTGCTGTCTTATATCTTCCTTGTCCAATCTCTGAGCCTTCAGTAGATCTGTGAGCTGATCTGCAATAAACAGTTTTGATCTCTTCGCATCCATAACATAGGTGATTGGCTTATCATGGGACACTATAACTCCAAGAACATCATACTTGCCCTGATGGTTCGCATACATGATATATCCGCCTTCCTTAGGCAGATTCTCCATACCCGTAGCAACCGTCTTTATGAATGCACGTTTTCTCACATGATTACACATGACCTGTGCCATCTGATAGCATACATCCTCCCCATATTTCTCCGGGTGTCTGGCATAATACGACATCTTTGGCACATAGTACATGATCAAAAAAACACACGAAACTATTACCCAAATAAATCTTAACATAACTACCTCTAACCAAATGCCTTCAACTCAAAAATGTGTGCATATAAATGCACACGTCCTTTTTTGCACAATTTTACCATTTACTGTCTAATTATTTTCTCAGCAAAGGGAAAAGTTGTCAAGTAACATTTTTCACGTTTTGTCAGTGGCAAATATATCGTTGATAAGTTTTTTCAACTACCCATTTGCATAAAAAAGACAATGCCACACCATACTTATCAATACGGTGTTGGCACTGCCTTCTTTATAATAGACTCAAAATCCCACGCTGACGCGCTCTGTCTTCGTCCCGCTGCATCTTTCGACTGACGGGATTCTTCTAGACTCAAATGCCTGCAAGCAGGCGCTTGGGGTTTCTGCGCTGGGTTTTATATCTTTTCTGTTACTTTAAGTCTCGTGAGAGCACGCGCAAGAGACGCCTCGCTCTGCTTGTATTCCTTCAGACTCTCTTTCTGTCTGAGTCTCTCTTCCGCTCTGATCTTTGCCTCCCTGGCTCTGACTCTGTCGATATCCTCCGGCTTCTCTGCGGAATCCACGATAAGGACAACTCGGTTATTTACTATTTGAACAAAGCCTTCGCCCACAACACCGACTACCTGCTCACCTTTACTAGTAGTGATCCTGATCTCGCCTATGCTGGTCGCTATGACCATGTTCTCATGATGTGCAAGAACCGCTTTCTCTCCATCTTCAAGTGGAAGAACTATCTTCTCTGCCCGGCCTTCGAAGAATATCTTATTGCTGGAAATAACTCTCAGATAAAATGTATTCATCTATGCACTTCCTTTTCTGATATCTGTTGATGTCTGCTGATATCCTCTGATATTTACTGGCCCTTCTCGGCCTTTTCCTTTACTTCCTCTATAGTACCTACATTGAAGAATGCCCACTCCGGATACTCGTCCATCTCACCGTCAACTATCATCTTGAAGCCCTTGATAGTATCTTTGAGACTTACATACTTTCCTGGGATACCTGTGAAGTTCTCAGCTACATGGAATGGCTGTGACAGGAATCTCTGAACCTTTCTGGCTCTTGTAACTGTGAGTTTATCCGCATCCGAAAGCTCCTCCATACCAAGGATTGCAATGATATCCTGCAGCTCCTTGTACTTCTGAAGGATCTCCTGCACACGTCTTGCAACTTCGTAATGCTCCTCGCCGACTATATCAGCCTCAAGGATTCGTGAGCTTGACTCCAGCGGATCTACTGCCGGATAAATACCCTGCTCAACGATCTTTCTTGAGAGAACTGTATTTGCATCCAGATGTGCAAATGTTGTGGCTGGGGCAGGATCTGTAAGGTCATCGGCTGGCACATATACGGCCTGAACTGATGTGACTGATCCTTCCTTGGTAGAAGCGATTCGCTCCTGAAGCTCACCCATCTCATTTGCAAGTGTTGGCTGATAACCAACTGCTGACGGCATACGTCCGAGAAGTGATGAAACCTCTGAACCAGCCTGTGTAAATCTGAATATATTATCAATGAACAACAGCACATCCTGATGATTTACATCACGGAAATACTCTGCCATTGTAAGTCCTGTCTCTGCAACTCTCATTCTGGCTCCAGGTGGTTCATTCATCTGTCCGAACACCAGGGCGGTCTTGTCGATAACGCCTGACTCGCTCATCTCTGTCCACAGATCATTTCCCTCTCTTGAACGCTCTCCAACACCGGTGAATATGGAATATCCACCATGTACAGATGCTATGTTCTGTATAAGCTCCTGGATAAGGACTGTCTTACCAACTCCAGCACCGCCGAACAGACCGATCTTACCACCCTTTGAGTAAGGTGCAAGAAGATCTATGACCTTGATACCTGTCTCAAGTATCTCTATGACAGGGCTCTGATTCTCAAATGTTGGTGGCTCTCTGTGGATTACCCAGTGCTCTGTGTCTGAGAGATCCTCCTTGCCATCTATTGTCTCACCAAGCACATTGAACAGACGTCCAAGTGTCTGATTTCCTACTGGAACTTTGATTCCCGATCCGGTTGCAACGACTTCCATATCTCTTGAAAGTCCCTCACTGGCAGACAGCATGATACATCTTACTGTATTGTTTCCTACATGCTGCGCTACTTCCATAACACATCTTTTTCCATGATTATCTACTTCTAGAGCATCCTTGATGTATGGCAGATCGTTGTCTGGGAATTCTACATCTACTACAGGTCCCATGACCTGTACTATCTTACCATTTTTCAAAACATCAGACCTCCTTCTTAATTTTTCTCTTTGAAGGTGTATGAGAAACCTTTAAGCATCCACCTATCTACTTATATAAATTAACTTCTATCTCTTTGAGCTCTGGCGCCACCGGCGATCTCGGTGATCTCCTGGGTTATGGCTGCCTGTCTTGCTCTGTTATATTTTATATTAAGATCATCCAACATCTCCTTGGCACTCTTGGTGGCTGAGTCCATCGCCATCATTCGGCTGTTCTGCTCACTACAGAAGGACTCTACCAGAGCACCATATATATATCCCATGACACAGTTTGGCACGATTCGGTCAAGCACGGCCTTCGGTGAAGGCTCCATGGTAATCTCCTCGTGGAACACATCCGCAGGAACGCCTGCGAAGTCGGTCCTCTTCATAGGGAGGAGCTGTATCATCTGTGGTTCCACGACCACACTGCTCTTCATGTTCGTATATATGATGTATACCTCATCTATATCGCCGTTCTCATAGTTTTCAAGCATCTTGTCCGCTATGACTCTGGCTCTGTGAAGACTTGGATTCTGAGCTGTATACTGGAAATGTATATCTATAGGCACTCCCTTCTTGGCGAAGTAGTGTCTTCCCACCTGTCCGACTACATACAGCTCACTGTTCGGGTGGGCTGCAAGCTCCTGCTCGGCGATCTTGATTACATTGTGGTTGTAAGCTCCTGCCATACCTTTATCGGCGGTGATTACAAGATAGCCACGTTTTCTGTCCTCTTCCTTGATGTCCTCTCTGCTGTCGAAATACAGATGCTCCATCTCAGGAACATGTCTGAGCATTCTGGCAAGAGCAACCTGGAGTGTATAGAAATAAGGCTCCGTGTTCTCAAGATCCGTCCTGGCCTTTTTCAGCTTGGACGATGAGATCATATACATTGCATTGGTGATCTTCTGAGTATCCTTGATACTCTTTATTCTATTCTGGATTTCTTTGGTATTTGCCAATCAAATCACCTCTCAACGAATCTTCTGATTTCTCCTGAAATCTATCTCTCGATAAACTCCTTAGCAGCTGCGACTATCTTGTCCTTCAGCTCATCGGTAAGCACCTGCTTCTCCTCGATCTCATCCACGATATCCTTGTGGGCACTGTGGAAGAACTCAAGCATCTCAAGTTTCTTCTTCTTGACCTCTGAAACCTCTACCGGAAGGAATACCTTATTGGTAGCTGCTACCAGGATGATAACCTCCTCTGCCATTGACAGCGGATTGCACAGTGGCTGCTTTAAAAGCTCCATAAGTCCCTTGCCGTACTGCAGCTGTTCCTTGGTGTTCTCATCCAGATCTGAACTGAACTGTGTGAACACTTCCATCTCTCTGTACTGTGCCAGATCGATACGGATACTTCCTGCGGCCTTCTTCATCGCCTTTGTCTGCGCTGCACCACCAACTCGTGATACCGACAGACCGACGTTGACAGCAGGTCTCATACCTGAGAAGAACAGATCACTCTCGAGGAATATCTGTCCATCTGTAATAGATATAACATTTGTAGGTATATAAGCAGATACATCACCTGCCTGTGTCTCGATAATAGGAAGTGCTGTAATGGAACCTCCGCCCAGCTCATCCTTAAGCTTACTTGATCTCTCAAGAAGTCTTGAATGGAGATAGAATACATCTCCAGGATATGCTTCACGTCCTGGTGAACGTCCGAGAAGCAGTGACAATGTTCTGTAAGCAACTGCGTGCTTTGACAGATCATCGTACACGATCAGCACATCCTTGCCCTTATGCATGAAGTACTCAGCGATCGCTGTGCCTGAATAAGGCGCGATATACTGAAGTGGTGCTGAATCACTTGCCGTAGATGCAACGACAATCGTGTAGTCCATCGCATCGTATTTATTCAGGTTATTTACAACCTTTGCTATGGTTGAAGCCTTCTGGCCTATAGCCACATATACACAGATGACATCCTTACCCTTCTGATTCAGAATGGTATCTATCGCTATGGATGTCTTACCTGTCTGTCTGTCTCCTATGATCAGCTCTCTCTGTCCTCTACCTATTGGGAACATGGCATCTATCGAGAGGATTCCTGTCTGAAGCGGCTGGTTGACCGACTTACGATCAACTATGCTTGGAGCCGGATTCTCAATAGGACGATAATCAGTCGACTCTATGCTGCCCTTTCCATCTATAGGTGCTCCAAGGGCATCAACTATACGTCCGACAAATGCATCGCCTACAGGGATACCTGCACGCTTGCCTGTTCTGCTGACCTTTGTTCCTTCCTTGATTCCTGTATCACGACCGAACAGAATACATCCTATCTCTGTTCTTCTGATATCCTGAACCATACCTTTGACGCCATTCTCAAAGACGACGATCTCTCCGTACATGGCATTGTCTATACCGTATACGGTTACGATTCCATCACCCACATAGATGACCTTACCGACTTCTTTGTCCCTGGAGTCAAAATCATAATTCTCTATCTCTTCTTTGAGTATAGAAATAATATCCTCTGAACTAATTGAACTCAATTTATCACCTCATAACCAATTTCTGTCTAAGGGATTTGTACCTGCCCAGAATGCTTCTGTCGTACTCGCGGTCTCCCGTTCTTATGACAAATCCACCTATCAATTCTTTTTTCTCCACCATGGAAAGCTGTACCGCCTTGCTTCCATACTCTTTCATAAGGAAGTTCTCGATACCCGCTTTCTGCTTATCAGTTGGCGGTGTGACATAATAGAGAGTTGCCGAAAGGATATCCTGCTGCTCTCTGGCATACTTCTCATACTCGTCAAATATGTCATGTATCATGTCAAATCCATCATTGTCACACAGAGTCTTCATAAAATTCACCAGATTCCTGCTGCCATATCTGCCGAATACTCTGTCAATGATCTTGCGCTTTTCTATATGTTCA
The DNA here is from genome assembly GCA_900548215.1 of uncultured Coprococcus sp. GTDB lineage: Bacteria > Bacillota > Clostridia > Lachnospirales > Lachnospiraceae > Coprococcus. Next base: position 27,953 of record URJI01000019.1, read on the forward strand.
ACCACCGGACTTGCCAGTGCATCTTCCAGTTCCGGGCACCCATTCACCAGCGCTTTTATCTCCTCCACCATGTCCTGACTGATTCCAAGCTGATAGAGGACAATTCCGTAATTAATTGCCTTCTGTGTCACCTGAATCACCTACTTCATTCAAAAACTCGTCATACATGGCCGAACCTGCTGATACCGCATCACCTTCACCGCCCACGATCTTGCCGGCTGCTGCCATTGCAAGCTCTGCGATCTGTGACTGCATATCAGAAAGTGCCTTGTTCTGCTTGATCTCTATGGTCTTCTCCGCATCCTTTATCATCTTGACTGACTTTGCATCAGCCTGATCTATGATACGGCTATACTCATTCTTGGCCTCCACACGGGATTTCTCTCGAAGTTCTCTGCACTCTGCATCAACCCCTGCAAGGGTATCCTCATACTGTGCCTTGAGCTTCATCGCTTCAGCCTTCTGATTGTTGGCATCCGATATATTGCCAGCGATCATATCTTCTCTCTTCTTGATGACATCATTGATCGGTCCAATCAAGAACTTCTTCAAAAGAAGAAACAGAACTATTAAGTTGATAATGGTGAATGCTATTGTAGAAAATTCTATATCAATCATATAGCCACTCCTATCTTTCTGTTTCTGTTATCTGCATATACAGATGAATCTGCATCTCTTCTGCAACTCCAGATTTCTATTAGATATTTATATTAAAATATCCATCTGACCTAAAATCTGATTATTTAAGAAGAATGATTGCAAGAAGTCCGATAACGAAACCGTAGATAGCTGTTGCCTCTGCAAGGGCACAACCGATGATAAGAAGCTTTGTGATCTTTCCGTCTGCCTCCGGCTGTCTTGCTACAGCCTCAACTGCCTTTGATGTTGCAAGGCCGATTCCAAGTCCTGCTCCAAGTCCTACTAATGCTGCTATACCTGCTCCAATTGCTAATAATCCGTTCATATCATTTTCTCCTTCTTATTTTCATTTTAAACTTCAAATAATCTTTACTCCATCGCTTCCTGCATGTAAAGCGTAGTCAGGAAAGTAAATACAAATGCCTGCAAGAATCCATCAAAGAAATCAAAGTACAGGCTTAGTGGGATAGGGACAATAAGCGGAACTACTGCCTCTATCAGCTTCATGATGACGAATGCTCCGAGAACATTACCAAAAAGTCGCATACACAGCGACAATGGCTTGATGACCAGCTCAAGCACGTTGAGCGGCGCAACTATGGCAACCGGCTCTGCAAAGCTCTTGACCCATCCTTTCGTTCCCTTTCCTCTTATTCCTGCCACCTGTACGAGTATGATACTCATGATGGCCAGCGAGGCTGTCACATTCAGATCCTTTGTCGGTGGTTTAAAACCAAACACACCCATGATGTTTGCCATACCAATGTACAGAATAACCGTTATCAGGTAAGGAACATATTTCATACCCGCCTCTCCGATAACACCTTTGAACAGGTTGTTAAAGGTAGTTATTATGGTCTCCAGCACAAGTTGCTTCTTACCGGGATTCTCGACCCTGAGATTCCTTACAAGTATGATAGACAACAGCACCAGCACTGCCATAATGATCCATGTTACCACCACAGATTCTGTTACCGGTATTCCACCAAATATTGGTATTGTAAATACTGTTTTGCATTGGAGTTCATTGGATAACTCTTCTGCCAGATCCGTAAGACATCACTTCCTTTCGCACTGTTTTGTTATATGTCAAAATGCTATCCCAGGTTTATTATTGGTTTATTATTGAAATAGCATTCCTGGCATCTGCCTCTGTAAGCCCCGCAAGTACATTCTCCGTGTTGATCCAGTGAGAATCAAGTCCCTCTGCTTCCCAGTCCATATCCATGTCATCAAATATAACATATCCCTCTACAGCATTTGCAGTCACATAATCCTTAACCGCACATGCCCTGGTATAAACACCATACTTATTCCTGAGCTCATCCCCTGAAGAAGTTGCCCCATATACCTCCATTCCAGCATCTGCAAGTCTGTCTACCAATTCCCTTACATGTGTCTTACTGATATCCTTATCAATCACCTGTTTTCTCCAGTCACTGGTCATAACCAGTTTCGCCCCTGTGGCGTCTACAATCATCTTTAGATTTGCCACATTCTTTGGATTGATAAACTCCCCATGCGTCTCGCACAGAAATTTCTCCGAATTCAGTACGCCGTCTACATCAAAAAATACTACATTCATCCGGTCATACTCCCCTATCTTTTTACTCTTGAGCTTTCTTCGCTCCTTGCTTGCGTATTTTATCACCATTCAAAAAAAATTTAAAGTCATATATTTGCCCTTATAGTCAAATTTTAATCATTTTTTATATTTGTATTGTTTTTCGCAACAAAAACGAATTTTTGTCACAGTTTTTCAAAGAAACCCGCATAAAACAAGGGGGTATCGCTAGTTTATACTTTCTTTATATTTTTAACAATTAGTTTATAATCAACAAATATCAACACATACAGCCAATTCTGACGATTTATTAATATGTAGAATCGGCAGCGAATACGACCGAACTTCGGCGCTTCTTGCTGAGGCAGAGACCGCAGCGCCCTTATCGCGGTCGGCGCCGAATGCAGATAGAAGCAGCGAAGTGAGGGAAGTAGAACGTGATACTTCTATATATATTTTCGCCAAGATCAGGCTGCGGCTGCTTCCGGGGCTATATAGCAGATGATATACCCGGCCCCGGAAGCAGCCGCAGCCGTCCCGTCCGTCAGCCGACCGTCCACCACGAAAAAAAGCTATCTCGTACTCGACGCCCGACGCTCGATACGTGATAGCCTTGTTCCCTCTGCCGAAATCCGTCACCCCCATTGTGACAGATCGTTGTAGAAAATGACCCCCTTGTCATTTCTCGATGTAACAGATAGATCTATTATAGCATTATTTCACATAAATGGAAGCGTAGTTTGTACACTTACTTGCGCACTATATTTCCACAAAAGTGTAACATAATACACTTCACATATAGACATTTCTCAAAAATCGTTTATAATAGAAAGCAAGCACATAACGTTCAGTAATCCACTGACACTTTCACATATGGTAACGGAGAATTATATATGGAACAATACTACAACATAGGCGAACGCCTGAAAGAAAGCATGGCTGAGAGAGGCGTCACTATATCCCAGCTTGCGGATATAACAGGAATCTCTGAGGACACCATAAAAGCCATAAGAAGCGGGAAGACCAAAAGTCCGGGGATTCTTCTCATGATATCCATAGCGGATGCCCTTGGCTGTACCATGGATGGTTTCCTTCACCGGCAGAGCCTGACCGCTGAAGAACTATATCTGCTCAGGAAATTCAGGACTCTTAATCACCACGGCAAGAGCATGGTCATGTTGATGGCTGATTCTGAAGATCATATGCAGAAAAGCATTACACCATCAGGCACAGAAACTAAAGCAACCAGAAAACTTCCATGCATCGCATCTACACACACACTTGCATCAAACACCGACTATTCAACTCATGCGACAGAATTTGTTGATATTCCGGTTGACTATTTCCCTTCGGCAGACTATTGCATCAAGCTCACAACCAACATGCTGCACCCTATATATATGCAGGGAGATATGCTCGCTGTAGAAAAAGGGTTTCCACGATTTGGAGATATATCTATATTCCTCAACAAAGATGGAGTCGAGATGATCCGCAGATACACGGAAAAGGATGGCTCACCTTACCTTGAAGCTGTCAGCAGATGTGACAGATCACTTTACCTCACAGGTGATATTATTTGTCTGGGAACGATCCTCGGAATCATACGTCTTGAAGACACAAGAAAACCGCCTATTACATAAAGGCGGTTTTCTCATCATATAAATTATACTTTTACAGTTTACTCTGCCCCACCGGTGATAAGCCATGGAGACGGCTGAGTAACAAACATGTTGTCCTTGTTTGTCTTGGATACAGATATCTGTATTGCTTCCATATTCTTTATTCCAAGCTTGTCAAATATAAGCTTTGTCTGTGCAAGTATTCCAAGATCAAGTGTGTATATGACAAACTGCATGTCCGGATTGATCTTAAGCAGTCTCTCCATATCTGACTCCAGATAATGGTTTGCAACTATGAATGCCAGCCTCGGAACAGGTATGGCTGCCAGAGTTTCCTCACTCATGTCAGGGATTATCTGAACGTTATGTACTCCGAACTTGTCAACATTCTCTTCCATGGATCTCCTCGAACCCGCGTCAGGCTCAACAGCTATGATGTTGCCCTCACTTGCCACAATCGCAGCTTCTATGACTATGCTCTCAGCCTGAAGCGCCAGAATGGTGTCATGTGTATCCACATCCAGCAGACTCATGATGACCGCCCTTATCTCCTTACCAACATATTGAACTGTTCCTGCGGAAAAGAAATCATTTGCAATTCCGTATCTGACGGATTCCCTTGTCTTCTCATTCATGATAAATATAACCGTAGGTTCCGTTATCTTCCTGTTCAGTACCCTCTCCAGCCTGTCATGGTGAATCTCTCCGCCGGGCTCCACGCCCTCTGCATACCACATATCATATTCGCCAAAGCCCTTCTCCCACAGCGTGTATAACAAATCTTCGTGACTCTGATCGGCAAATATAAGGACTCTCTTGTGTGTATCTATCGTTGGCACTACATTCTTCTGTTTTCCGCATATATTCAGCATCTTTATCTTCTCTGGACTCACCTTCATCATATCTGCAAAGTATCCAAGCCAGCTGAGCATATCCTTGTTCTCGTACATAACCATAACCCTCCTTTTGTTGTCCGTCCAATCTTTTATATAGCATGTATATTATACTATTTTACCGACCTTCTGTACACCCAAAGTGACGTCTTCTTATTGTATGTAACAACCGGTAATTCTTGTCTGTCTTATTCCTCGAACTTCTTCACAAGTATACTTGCATTGTGTCCGCCGAATCCCAGAGAGTTGCTGAGCGCATATGTAATATCCTTATGTACACCCTCGCCCATTGTATAGTTGAGATCCATCTCACCCTCTGTCTCGCGAAGACCAACTGTTGGATGGATGTATGAATCCTCTATAGACTTCACGCATGTGATAAACTCTACTGCACCGGCAGCTCCAAACAGATGTCCTATCATGGACTTTGTGGAATTGATGTTCACATTGTATGCAGCATCTCCCATGGCATACTTGATGGCTCTTGTCTCAAAGAGATCATTGTGATGTGTGCTTGTTCCATGTGCATTGATGTAATCAACATCAGCAGGAGCAATACCTGCCTCCTCTATGGCAAGCTTCATGGCACGTCCTGCACCGCTTCCATCCTCCTTAGGGGATGTAATGTGATATGCATCACATGTAGAACCATATCCAACTACCTCAGCCAGTATCTGTGCCCCCCTCGCCTTGGCATGCTCAAGTGACTCAAGTACAACGACTCCTGCACCCTCTGCTATGACAAATCCACATCTGTCCTTGTCAAATGGAATAGATGCTCTCATAGGATCCTCAGCACTTGAAAGTGCTGTCATGGAGATAAATCCTGATACATTCGTCTCACAGATAGGTGACTCAGCACCGCCTGCAACCATAACATCAGCCTCTCCTGCCTGTATATATCTGTAAGCCTCTCCTATGGAGTTGGTACCTGTCGCACATGCTGTGACAATATCTGTACATTTGCCCTCAAGTCCAAACTGTATAGCCACATTGCCTGCTGCCATATTGGAGATCATCATAGGCACCATCATAACACTGACTCTGTTTGCCTTGCCCTCCAATACCTTCTTGTGCTCCTTCTCTATGGTAGCAACACCGCCAAGACCATTTCCTATACAGGTTCCGATTCTTGTTCTGTCTTCCTTCTCAAGATCCAGGCCTGCATCCTTTATAGCCTCACCTGTAGCTGCTATGGCATACTGGCAGAATGGCTCCATACGCCTTGCTGCCTTTGGATCCATATACTGCTTTGGATCAAAATTCTTCACCTCAGCGGCAAGCTTACACTTGTAATCACTCACATCAAACTTGGTGATCTCTCCGATACCAACTGTATTCTTCTTCACGTTCTCCCAGAATTCTTCTACACTGTTACCTATAGGTGTCACTGCACCCATTCCTGTTACAACGACTCTCTTCATCTCATACCTCGTAATCTTTTATTTGCAGTTTCTCAGGAGTCCGATCAAATATCAAATATAATACATTAATCTCCTGTGCTCCGCATATTCAACTATACAGATACATACACAGCACAAGAGGACTGCCGGCAGCAGTCCTCTTGATTCTCGCGCTTTCTGCATCCCAGATATATAAATATTACCACAATGTGATATATATAACAAGAATAAATGGTATTCAATACTACATCTATTCAATAACACAGACTCTTTCACTCTGCCCGCATTTTACTTCAGCAGTCCATGTTTTTCCTTGAGTGCAAGTATCTTTCTCACACTGTCATCTATCCTGTCCTCAGTGATATCTCCGCTCTCAACTGCCTGAACCACAGCATCGATCGCAGTATCTATATCTGTTGGATCAAGGAGCATATCTATTCCCGCTTTGATCGACATGACAGCAGACTCTCCCACTCCGTAGTTGTCCGCTATAGAGCTCATGGCCAGAGAATCTGTGATGGCGATTCCTTCAAAATGCATCTCATTTCTCAGCATCTCTGTTGTTATCTTGTAGGAAAGTGTAGCCGGAAGTTCATCTATATCCGGCACTATAAGATGACCAACCATCACAAATTCTGCACCGGCATCTATTCCCGCTGTAAATGGCTGCATCTCATCTGCCATGATCTCATCCTTTGTTCTTCTCACGTAAGCACTGCTGTAATGGGAATCTTCTGCGGTGTCTCCATGTCCCGGAAAATGCTTCAGGGTACACATAACTCCGCCGTCCTCAAATCCTTTGACTGCACTGCCCACAAGTTCTGCTGCCTGGCTGTAGTCATCGCTGTAAGCACGCTCACCTATAACTGTGTTGTCAGGA
>URJI01000020.1 GCA_900548215.1 uncultured Coprococcus sp.
CGTCAAAGAACTTAAACCAGATATTATAATAATAAACAACGAAGATGATCTGAGATCTCTGTCTGATAAAGCACTGGTATCCGGACAGATTGGTATGTATGTCATAGCAAATGATGACATGATGTTTGGAATAGCAATTGCGTGTGATGACAAGCAGGCATACATCATCAATACTTCATCTGCTATAACGCCCGACCAGGCATCGGAGATGGTTCTTGAACTCTGTAAAAGAAATATCAAGATCTGTGTTGGAGACATCAAAGGTACACTAAAATATATAAAATTTACTGAAGCAGACTCCAACGTTCTTGATATTGGAATTGCAGCATATCTTCTGAATCCGCTTGAAGACACATACAACTACGATGATATATCTAAAGAGTACCTTGAGACATTGCTTCCATCCGAGAAAGAGATAATAGGAAAAGAAGAACTCAATGTGTTCACATTTATCAGCGACAATTTCCTTGAGGTGTTCACATATAAAGCTATGATTCCTCTCATCGCATCAGATATCCTTATGGAGCGTCTGCAGGCTGAGGGCATGCATGATCTGTATATGAATGTTGAACTTCCGACAGCATATACTTTATATGATATGGAAAAGCGCGGCATCAGGGTGGATAAAAATGCGCTTGATGAATACAGTCACAGCCTTGAGAAGAGAATACAGGAACTTAAGGACTCAATCATAGGATATGCAGGTAAAGAGTTCAATATCAATTCGCCTAAGCAGCTCGGGCCGATTTTGTTTGAAGATATGGCACTTCCAGGCGGGAAGAAGACAAAAACCGGATATTCCACAAGTGTTGATGTCCTTGAAAAGATAAAAAATGTCCACCCGATCATAGCAGATATCCTTGAGTACAGGCAGCTCACAAAGCTGAATTCTACCTACGCAGTTGGACTTGTAAATTATATTTCTGACGACGAGAGAATACACGGAACATTTAATCAGACGATTACTGCAACGGGAAGAATCAGCTCAACTGAGCCAAATCTGCAGAACATACCTATGAGACTTGAGATGGGCAGGCTGATAAGAAAGGCATTCATCCCTAAAGAGGGATATGTATTTGTGGACGCTGATTACTCCCAGGTAGAACTCAGAGTTCTTGCTCATCTTTCTGGCGACAAAGTAATGCAGAACGCATTCAGAAACAACATAGATATACATGCTACAACTGCATCAGAGGTATTCGGAGTGCCGATAGAAGATGTCACTGACCTTCAGAGAAGACATGCAAAGGCTGTCAATTTTGGAATTGTGTATGGAATCAGTGCATTTGGACTTTCGGAGGATCTTGGAATATCCAGAAAAGAAGCGGCAGATTTTATACAGAAATATTATGACACATACCAGAGTATAAAGCTGTATCTTGATAAACAGGTTGAAGACGCAAAGAAGAACGGATATGTGACAACGATGTTTGGCCGTATCAGACCGATACCTGAGCTGAAATCGTCCAATTTCATGCAGAGAAGCTTTGGCGAAAGGGTTGCCATGAACTCCCCTATACAGGGAACCGCTGCAGATATCATCAAGATCGCCATGGTAAGAGTCAATATGAAACTGAAAGAGCTGGGACTGAAATCACAGCTCATACTCCAGATCCACGATGAACTTCTCATTGAAACTGCAGAGGATGAGATTGATACCGTGAAAAAACTTCTTGTGGATGAGATGATGAATGCTGCGGATATGTCAGTTCCACTTGAAGTCGGTGTTGCTACTGGTATGAACTGGTATGAAGCAAAATAGAGATTATACCATATGGATAAAATATCATATAGAGATGAGGATTTGTGCAAAATGAAGATCATAGGAATTACAGGTGGGATAGGCTCAGGAAAAACAGCAGTGCTTTCAATCTTCAAAGAGGAATATGGCGCATTTGTCATGGAAGCAGATGATCTGGCTCACAGGCTTATGGAGCCAGGACACAGATCATATGCAGATATAATAAATGCATTTGGCGATGGTATTCTGGCTGACGATAAAACGATAGACAGGACGGAGCTTGGAGCTATAGTGTTTAATGATCCCAGTAAACTTGAGAAGTTAAATCAGATCACACATCCAAATGTTAAAAATGCTATCATTGAATCAATAGAACAGCAGCGAGCTGCGGGATGCGAGCTGTACATACTTGAAGCAGCCCTGCTTATACAGGACGGATATCTTTCCATATGTGATGAGATGTGGTTTGTATATGCCGACATGGAAGTGAGAATTGAAAGACTGTGCAAATACCGTGGATTTAGCAGAGATAAGGCTATGGCTGTTATAAGATTACAGGAACCGGACAGTTATTACGAGGCGAATTGTTTAAAAAAGATAGACAATTCAGGTGATAGAGAAGAATTGCGAAATCATATAAAAACTGCTATGGGAATTTTATAGTATATTTTTTGGCTATAATCACGGATTGTACGGATAAAAAGACAATTTTTTTGTGTGATTGTATTGAGAATAGTGGGGTAATGAGTTACACTAATTCTATATGTTTCATTATTCCAAAGGGGGACATAAACCATGAAGTTTATCGAACAATTAAAAGAAAGAGCAAAGCAGAATAAGAAAACGATCGTGTTGCCTGAGACATCAGACATGAGAACTATCGAGGCAGCCGGTAAGGTATTGGCAGAGGGCATTGCGAACGTGATTCTGATTGGAGACAAAGAGGATATCATAAGCAGGGCAGGTGATATCGATCTCAGTGGAGCATCATTTGTCAATCCAGAGAAGTATGAAAAATTTGATGAATATGTAAACGTTTTCGTGGAGATGAGAAGAAAGAAAGGCATGACAGAGGCACGGGCAAGAGAACTGCTTCTGACAAATCCATTATATTTTGGATGTATGATGGTTAAGCAGGACGATGCAGACGGAATGGTTGCAGGAGCAATCAATGCCTCAGCGGACGTACTCAGAGCAGCACTTCAGACACTTAAGACAGCGCCTGGCACAAGGATTGTATCGGCATTCTTCCTTGTTATTGTGCCAGATTGTGAATACGGTTCAAACGGTGCATTTGTATTCTCTGATGCGGGACTTAACCAGAGTCCATCGGCTTCAGAACTTGCGGATATAGCAGAGCAGTCAGCAAAGTCATTCCAGCTTCTTGTTCAGGATGAACCTGTTGTTGCCATGTTGTCACATTCAACAAAGGGCAGTGCAAAGCATCCTGATGTCGACAAGGTTATAGAGGCAACTGAGATCGTCAACGCTGAATTTCCTGATCTCAGATGTGATGGCGAACTTCAGTCTGACGCAGCACTTGTTCCTGAGGTTGCAGCTTCAAAGGCACCTGGCAGCAATGTTGCAGGTCATGCGAATGTACTTGTATTCCCTGATCTTGATGCGGCGAATATTGGCTACAAGCTTGTGCAGAGACTTGCAAAAGCAGAGGCTTATGGTCCTGTGACACAGGGTATTACAAAGCCTGTTAATGATCTGTCCAGAGGATGTGTGAGCGATGATATAGTGGGTGTTGTTGCTATCACAGCAATTCAGGCACAGGCACAGGAAGCCGGACTTATGAAAGTTACTCCTAAGGAGAGATAAGTTATAAGTAAATTGATCATATTTTGTTTATTTAAACAGGAGGTTTGAGAGATGAAAGTTCTGGTAATAAATTGCGGCAGCTCATCACTTAAGTATCAGCTGATTGATTCTGATACAGAGGCTGTCATTGCCAAGGGGTTGTGTGAGAGAATTACCATAGACGGCAGACTTACACACCAGACGATGGGCAAGGAGAAGTATACTATTGATGCAGCTATGCCTGATCACAATGCAGCTGTAAAGTATGTGCTTGAAGCACTTCTTGACAAGGAGACCGGTGCTATTGAGTCACTTGCTGAGATTGACGCTGTAGGACACAGAATAGTACATGGCGGAGAGAAATTCGCTGAATCAATAGTGATATCTGATGAGGTTATGTCAGCAATAGAGGAGTGCAATGATCTCGCACCTCTTCATAATCCGGCAAATCTTATTGGAATCAGAGCATGTCAGGCTCATATGCCTGGAGTACCTATGGTTGCTGTATTTGATACTGCTTTTCATCAGACTATGCCAGACAGAGCTTATACATATGCAATACCTTATGAGTATTATGAGAAATATAAGATAAGAAGATATGGCTTCCACGGAACAAGCCACAGCTTCGTATCAAAGAGACTTGCAGAACTTATCGGTAAAGATATAAAAGATACTAAGATGATCGTATGCCACCTTGGTAATGGTTCAAGTATCACAGCAATTGACGGAGGAAAGTCAGTAGATACAACGATGGGACTTACACCTCTTGCAGGACTTCCTATGGGAACCAGAAGTGGAGATATCGATCCAGCCATCATAGAATTTATAGCTGGCAAGGAAGGCAAGTCGATTGAAGAGATAACCAATATTCTGAACAAGAAGTCAGGAGTATCCGGTCTTTCAGGTGTATCAAGTGATTTCAGGGATCTTGATGCGGGAATGAAAGATGGAAATGACAGATGCAGACTCGCCCTTGACGTATTCTGTTACAGTGTAAAGAAATATATCGGTTCATATGCTGCTGCCATGGGTGGGCTTGATGCAATTGCATTTACCGCTGGCATAGGAGAGAACAATCCTTACGTAAGAAAGATGTCTACGACCAATCTTGGATTTATGGGAATAGATATCGACGAGACAAAGAACGAGATCCGTGGTGAAGAGACAAAGATATCCACAGATTCATCAAAGGTTCAAGTATGGGTAGTATCTACAAACGAAGAACTTGCTATTGCACGTGAAACAGTAGAATTGGTAACCAAATAAATACAAAATTTGAGAATCGAATAAACACACTGAAAATATATATTTTTATCTGACTAAATTGTGCAAATTTTTGCGAAAATTTGTTGACATAGGATGTCTATATATGTATAATAGCAGATGTGCGATTTTTAGGAGATATTATGTTAATTGATTTATCTGATATTTTATCCACAGAAGGATTGACAAGAAACGTGGAAGTTCATATTGATTTTGACAATTTCCAGTTTAAGGGAATGGATTACCGCATAGAAAGTGCTGATGATTTTACATTGGAACTTAAGAATGATGGTAAGAACAGAGTCAAGATCACAGGCAGCACCAGGGTTGTTATGAATCTTGTGTGTGACAGATGCCTCGAAGAATTCCAGAGAGAGTTCGACGTTGACATTGATACTGTCATTGACACTTCCGTTTTCGATTCTGATGATGTTGATGAGATAGATGAGTTAAGCTATTTTGAAGACTGTAATATCGATATGGACGCACTTTTAAAAAAGGAGCTGATGGGTTTAGTTCCAATACAGATTCTCTGCAAAGATGACTGCAAGGGACTTTGTAAGGTGTGTGGAACGAATCTGAATCATGGTTCATGTAGCTGTGATGATTTTGTTCCTGATCCTAGATTATCAGTTTTTGATAACATCTTAAAGAATTGAGGAGGTGTGAATAATGTCAATTTGTCCAAAGAATAAGAGCTCAAAGGCTAGAAGAGATAAGAGAAGAGCTAACTGGAAGATGTCTGCACCAGCATTAGTAAAGTGCAGCAAGTGTGGCGAGTTAATGGTACCACACAGAGTTTGTAAGAATTGTGGTTCTTATAATAAGAAAGAGATTATTTCAGTTGCTGAGTAAGCAGAAAGTGCTATAGAATCAAGGGATTGAGCGATTTTTGCTCAATCTCATTCTATAGAAATAGCCCAAATTTAGCCTAATTGGGTTTAACTATCATAAAAGATTGTAAAACTAAGCTTTTTGAATAGATTTGTAGATCAATTTGTATATTGGTTTAGAAATGTGTTCAAAAAAATACAGGGTATATAGAATATATATATCCTGTATTTTTTTGTTCGTATATGTTTTGCTAGGTAATTTTAAGTGTTTTATCTTTTCCAAGGTGTTCAACAATTCTATATGCCGCTATCTTTGGATTACCCGAACCTTATAGATCTTTTTTGCAATGGAAACAAACTTGCAAAGCTTGTTCTTAATCCTGATATATGGCGTGTTTATTGTGAGAATAATAATTTAACTGCAATTGATGCGTCGGAAGCTACACATATTTCATACACCTATTCAACTGATAATTATTGTATTTGGGCAAGTGGAAATGCTCTTTATATTGAACCTGATAAAAACAGGAGATATGATCTTTCCAGACTTACTGAAATATCTGGCTTTGATGTGAATAGGGCTACGAATTGGAATGGTGGCTCGGTAGATGGCAATATTTTAACTGTCGATCCTAGTGCAAAAAAAGTTACATATACATATATTATCAAAGAAAAAAACAGCCTTGGAAACCCGGTTTCTGAAACCTTTACTTTGAATTTGCCGGAAAATGAATGTACTCACACCACTACATTGGTTGTGGGGGCGAAAACACCTACATGTACTGCAAAAGGATATACAGGGGATGTTAAGTGCAAAGATTGTGGACATATCCTCAAAAAAGGTGTCAGCATTGCCGCAAATGGACACACATTAAAAACAGTAATAAAAAAAGCAACTATTACGGATGTTGGAAGGAAATCAAATATCTGCACGGTCTGCAAAAAAATTGTTTCGCAGAGCAGTATTGCCAAAGTTGCGAATATAAAACTCAATGCCACGAATTTTGTTTTTGATGGCAAGATTAAAACACCGGTTGTCACGGTCAAGGACTCAAATGGAAAGATATTGAAGAAAAATATTCATTACTCTGTAACCTATGCCAAGGGTAGAAAGAATGTCGGCAGATATGCGGTGGTTGTTAAACTAAAGGGTAATTACTCTGGCACAAAGATACTGGCATTTAATATAATTCCAAAAAGAACATCAATCTATAAATTGACGGCGGGCAAAACGCAGTTTACCGCCAAGTGGTATAAGCAGACAATACAGACAACAGGCTACGAACTTCAATACAGTATATATCCAGATATGCTCAGGGCAAATACGGTTGTTGTTAGAAATAATAAGTTGTCTTACTTAACAGTCAAAAAGCTAAAAACCGGCAAGAAATACTATGCCCGTATCAGAACGTATAAAATCGTGAAAATCAATGGAAAGAATGTAAAACTTTGTTCGTATTGGTCAAATATCAAGTCAGTTAAGACGAAGTAACCTGACAGGATGTGTTTATTCTCGCCAAGTTTTATAAATTATGCAAAACTACATATTAAACAAGGACAAAACCGAGCAGCAAAATGACTGCTCGGTTTTTCAATCCTGTGAATCCTGATGTGTTCCAATTGGTGTGTATTGAAATTACAATCTTTCAAATCTTTCAAGATCATCACTTGCATTTGACTTTGACAATATAGAAATATATAATGATTTTGTGCGTTTATGCCTAAATTTCAGAAAATGATGGTTGTAAGCAGAAATCGCGTTTAATAAATATATATGCAGATAGGAGAATTACTATGGGAGACACAAGGATAGTTGTAGATGCTATGGGCGGTGACTATGCACCTGAATGGATCATCAGAGGTGCCGTTGAGGCTATTAATGAGGGTGCAAAAGCTCACATCATTCTTACAGGTAAGGAAGCAGTTATCAAGGGAGAGCTTGCGAAGTATACGTATGACAAATCAAAGATAGAGATAAGGAACTGCACAGAGGAGATAACCTGCCATGACGCACCGGTTCAGGCTATAAGAAGTAAAAAAGATTCATCTCTTACAGTTGGAATGAATATGGTGAAAAACGGTGATGCAGATGCGATCATATCTGCGGGAAGTTCAGGAGCCATACTTGCAGGAGGTCAGCTAATAGTTGGAAGATCTAAAGGTGTTAAGAGATCACCACTTGCGCCTCTCATCCCAACAACAAAAGGATACTCCCTGCTCATAGACTGTGGTGCGAATGTTGATGCAAGACCTGAGCATCTTGTTCAGTTTGCTAAGATGGGCACTGTATATATGGAGAACATAGAGAAGATCAAGAAACCTAGAGTAGCCATCGTGAATATCGGCGACGAGGAAGAGAAGGGCAACGCTCTCGTAAAGGAGACATACCCGCTTCTTAAGGAATGCAAAGATATCAACTTTATCGGAAGTATAGAGGCTCGTGAGATACCAAACGGTGCTGCGGATGTAATTGTCTGTGAAGCATTTGTGGGAAATGTAATATTAAAGCTTTATGAGGGACTTGCAAAGATGCTTCTTGGAGAGATAAAGAAAGCGGTCATGTCCTCATTCAAATCCAAGATCGGAGGCGCACTGATAAAAAGTTCACTCGGCGAGCTCAAGGAGAGATTCAATGCCAAGACTAAGGGTGGCGCACCGCTCCTCGGTCTCAAGGGTCTTGTTGTCAAGATCCACGGCAATTCACACAACGAAGAAGTTAAAAGTGCAATATTCCAGTGTATCAGTTTCAGCGAGACTGGTGTAAATGCCAAGATAGCTGATAAGCTGAGTGAGGAGCAGGCATAATGAATAATTATGAAAAGCTGGAGGAGAAAATAGGATATAACTTCAAGGATATCAGTCTTCTGATCACAGCCATGACACACACCTCGTTTGCCAATGAGCTTCGTGTGAACAAGACAGATTCCTACGAGAGGCTGGAGTTCCTTGGGGATGCCATACTTGAGTATATAGTCAGTGAGTATCTTTTTCTCAAGAAGAAAGAATACGAGGAGGGTAAACTGACCAAGCTCAGAGCCAGCCTTGTATGTGAATTTACATTGTCACAGATATCAGAAAGCCTGGGATATGGAGATTATGTGCGCCTTAGCAAGGGTGAGGAACAGACAGGCGGAAGAAAAAGAAAGTCTATACTCTGTGATCTGTTTGAATCTGTACTCGGTGCCATGTACTTAGATGGTGGAATGGAACCGGCCAAGAAGTTTGTACACAGATTTCTTCTGGATGATGTGGAGGCCAGGACACTGTTCTACGATGCAAAGTCAACGCTTCAGGAGTTCTGCCAGAAGAATGGCAGAAAGCTCCACTATGAGCTTGTGGAGGAGAGAGGTCCTGAACACAACAAGATTTTTGTGTCTGATGTATTTATAGATGACCATGCAACCGCCAGAGGCGAGGGATCAAACCGAAAGACTTCAGAACAGATGGCGGCTTATCACACACTGTTACAATTAAGAAAAAAGCAGGATTAATATATGTATTTAAAAAGCATAGAGGTAAATGGTTTCAAATCATTTGCAAACAAAATAGTATTCAAATTCAATCATGGAATAACCTGTATCGTTGGTCCTAACGGTTCTGGAAAGAGTAATGTCGCAGATGCTGTAAGGTGGGTGCTTGGAGAACAGAGTGCCAAGAGCCTTCGTGGTTCCAAGATGGAGGATGTCATTTTCTCCGGTACCCAGCTCCGTAAACCTCAAGGCTCTGCATATGTTGCCATCACTTTGGACAACAGTGATCACAGTCTTCCTATAGACTACAATGAGGTTACGGTTGCCAGACGTGTATATCGTTCAGGAGAATCTGAATACCTGATAAATGGAACAGTCAGCAGACTTAAGGACGTATATTCCCTGTTCTTTGATACAGGTATAGGAAAAGAAGGTTACTCAATCATCGGTCAGGGTCAGATTGAGAAGATATTGAACGGTAAACCAGAGGAACGCCGTGAGCTTTTCGACGAGGCCGCAGGAATAGTCAAATTCAAGAAAAACAAAGCTGCCGCAGAGAAGTCACTCGAAGCAGAAAGAGATAATCTGAGCCGTGTAAATGACATTTTAAAAGAGCTTGAAAAACAGGTTGGTCCACTCAAAGAACAGTCTGAAACTGCAAGAAAATATCTTGCATTCAAGAATGAACTGAAAAATCTCGACGTCAACGCTTTCCTTTTGGAGATTGAGAAGATCAGAACTGCGCTTGAAGATGATCAGAAGAGACTTCAGATAGTAAATGACGATATAGAAGTAAACAAACAGGACTATGAACAGACTAAGGAAGAATACGAGCAGATAGAAAATACTATAGAACAGTTAAACTCTATCATTGATTCCTCCAAAAATGAGATACATGAGAACAAACTCGCCAAGGAGCGTGCGGAGGGTGAGATAAATGTCATCAATCAGCAGATAATCACTCTGAAGATGAATGACAAGAATATCCACGAACAGATAGATCGTATAAACAGTCAGATTGAAGCCGGTGAGCGTGAACTTTCAGAGTATACATCACAGAAGGGAAATCTTGATACCTCGACATCAGATGTGGAAGCGGCTCTTGAAGATGCCCGCAGGAAGAGTTCCGACATGGCAAAGTATATAGACGAATGCCAGCAGGAGATTGAGAACTGCAAGGCTGATATCATCGAATATATGCATGAGAGCGGAACACTTCAGGCAAAGGTTGGCCGTTATGATGCCATGTTGGAGAATATCAACTTCAGAAAGACCCAGCTCAACCAGAGACTTCTTCAGTTTAAGAGCGATGACGCAGGGGATAAAAAGGAACTTGAGAGTCTGGAAGGTCAGCTTGAAGAGCTGGAAGCTAATGTCAAAGTCATCCTTGCCGGACTCGATCAGGCAACGGACCAGTTAAACGACAACCAGAACAGGAATAAGACCAACAGAGAGCTTATACACAATACAAACGAGAAACTGTCCGCTACAAAATCCAAGATGGAAGCACTCCGCAACATCACAGAGAGATATGACGGCTACGGCAACAGTATAAGACGTGTCATGGAGCAGAAGCAGTGGAATCCCGGCATCATAGGTGTTGTAGCTGATATCATAACTGTTAAGCAGGAATATGAGGTTGCCGTAGAGACAGCCCTTGGAGGAAGCATACAGAACATCGTAACTGAGGATGATGCCACAGCCAAGAGAATGATCTCTTATCTCAAGACAAACCGACTTGGTCGTGCCACATTTCTGCCGCTGAACAGCATAACCGACAGAGGATCTGTCCGTTCAGATGTTCTAAAGGAGAAGGGTGTTATAGGTGTTGCATCAGATCTTGTTGAAGTTGATCCAAAATTCAACACACTAGCGAAGAATCTTTTGGGAAAGATTCTTGTGGTAGACAACATCGACAATGCCATAGCAGTTGCGAGAAAGAACAATCAGTCACTGCGGCTTGTAACCATTGAAGGTGAACTCATAAATCCTGGTGGATCGATGACTGGTGGTGCATTCAGAAATTCCAGCAATCTTCTTGGACGTAAGAGGGAGCTCGATGAACTGAAGGAACAGATAGATAATCTGAAATCTACAGCGGCAAAGGCAGCAAGCCTCGACGAGAAACTCAAGGCTCAGAGAGATCAGCTCAGAACAGATATAGACAAATTCAATGCAGAGCTTCAGCAGGCATACCTCAGGAAGAACACCCTGACCATGAGCATAGATCAGGTCAAGGAAAAGCTTGCTGAGTCTGAGAAGGTACTCGTTTCCATAGACAAGGAGATATCAGAGCTTAACAGCCAGATATCAGAGATAAACAACAATAAGAACTCTCTTGCTGACAACAATAAGAAGCATGAGCAGATGAGAATAGAAGCTGAGTCGCGTATAGACGAGCTGGAAAGCCACAGTCAGGAGAACAAAGACAAGCTGGCCGAGGCAAATTCAAAAGTTTCCGAGCTTATGATCGAATTCAACTCGATCAGACAGCGCGACGACTTCATAGTAGAGAACATTCGAAGGATAGAGATAGACCTTGACAAATACCGTGAGGAACTTGAAAGTTTCACAAGCCGTGTTGAGTCATCATTTGCCGAGATAACAGAACTCGAGGATAAGATTACTTCTATAAAGAGTGACATAGAGTCTAAGACCATACATATATCCGACAATGAGAGCAAAGTCGCAGAATTCTCCGAGAAACGAGAAGAACTCCAGCTAAGCCACAAAGAGTTCTTTGCAAAGAGGGAGGAGCTTTCCGAAAAGATAGCCGGACTTGAGAAGGATTCTTATAAACTCACTTCCATCATAGAAAAGAACAGTGAGAAATCTGACGAACTCAGCAGCTATATGTGGGAAGAATACGAGATCACATATAGCACGGCAAAAGAGATGCGTGATGAAAATCTTCCAGAACTTCCTGCCCTCAAGAAAGAGATTGCCGCAGTGAAGGCCAAGATCAAATCTCTGGGAGATGTAAATGTCAATGCCATAGACGATTACAAAGAGGTATCTGAGAGATATGAATTCTTAAAGGGTCAGCACGACGATATCGTAAGTGCAGAGACAAATCTTGTGAACATAATCTCAGAGCTGGAGAAATCCATGCAGGAACAGTTTGCTGAGAAATTCAAAGAGATACAGGTTATGTTCGACAAAGTGTTCAAAGAGCTTTTCGGTGGAGGCCGTGGCGCTCTGGAACTTGTCGACACTGAGGATCTTCTCGAGACAGGTATAAGAATCATTGCACAGCCGCCAGGAAAGAAGCTTCAGAATATGATGCAGCTCTCAGGTGGAGAGAAATCATTGACTGCGATAGCACTCTTGTTTGCTATCCAGAGTCTGAAACCGTCGCCGTTCTGTCTTCTTGATGAGATAGAAGCTGCCCTGGATGATTCAAACGTCAGAAGGTTTGCAAAGTATCTGAACAGGCTTACCAAGGATACACAGTTCATAGTGATATCCCATAGAAAGGGTACTATGGAGGCCGCAGATATCCTATATGGTATCACCATGCAGGAAAAAGGTGTGTCAACCCTTGTATCGGTAAATCTTATCGAAGGAGATCTTGATAAATAAAATAGCCGGCATCGATTGCCCATGGTGGCGACAGCTTAAAAAGGAGGTTCAATATGGCTGAAGAGAAGGAGAAAAAAGGATTCTTTGCGAGACTCAAGGAGGGACTCACAAAGACACGTAACAGTATAGTTGAAAGCTTTACAGATGTATTTGGAGCATCACATATTGATGACGATTTCTATGAAAATCTTGAGGAAACTTTTATCATGGCCGATATGGGTTATGAGACTACCGAAAACGTTATAGAGGGACTCAAAAAGAAGGTTCAGGATTCACATATCAAGGAACCTGCTGCCTGCAAAGAACTTGTCATCAACATAATAAGAGATCAGATGTCTGTGGATGAATCCGCATATGATTTTGAAAACAAGAAATCAGTAGTACTTGTCATCGGCGTAAATGGCGTTGGAAAGACAACAACCATAGGAAAGCTTGCATCACAGTACAGACAGAGAGGCAAGAAAGTTCTCATGGCCGCTGCAGATACTTTCAGGGCTGCTGCGATTGATCAGTTAAAGACATGGGCTGACAGAGCTCAGGTTGACATTATTTCCCACAGCGAGGGTGCAGATCCTGCTGCGGTTGTATACGATGCTGTTGCTGCAGCCAAAGCAAGAAATACAGATATTCTTCTTGTGGATACGGCAGGAAGACTTCACAACAAGAAGAACCTCATGGATGAGCTTGCCAAAATGAGAAGAATCATATCAAGAGACTATCCAGAGGCAAATGTAGAGGCTCTCATTGTTCTGGACGGAACAACAGGCCAGAATGCCCTTGAACAGGCAAGACAGTTCAGTAACGTTACAGAGCTTGACGGTATAGTCATTACAAAGCTTGATGGAACCGCAAAGGGTGGTATAGCGATCGCTATACAGGCAGAACTTGATGTACCGGTTAAATTCATTGGAGTGGGGGAGAAGATTGGAGACCTGCAGAGATTTGATCCTCAGGCATATGTTAATGCTCTATTTGCCGATTTTGATGAAGATAAGTCTGAGATCGACATGCTTATTGGAGATGATAAATAGTTTTATATCGTCTGAATAATACAGTTCAGGCATGTCTTATCATAAAAACATAATCTGACGGATTAAATAATACGAAACCGTTAATAAAATTGTACATACAAAAGGAGACATAACCAGATGGCAGAAGAAAAGACAACCGAAAATCTGACACTTGCAAAATTTGAGGAAGCCTACGATATTGTTCAGAAAGTCGTACTCCCTACAAAGCTTATATACAGTGACTATTTCAGCAGCATAACAGGCAATAAGGTATATTTTAAACCCGAAAACCTTCAGAAGACTGGTGCATATAAGATCAGAGGAGCTTACTACAAGATCAGCACTCTTTCTGATGAAGAGCGACAGAAGGGACTCATCACAGCATCAGCTGGTAACCATGCCCAGGGCGTTGCTTATGCTGCAAAAGCTTACGGAGTAAAGGCCACAATAGTTATGCCTTCATCCACACCTCTTATCAAGGTAAACAGAACTAAATCATATGGCGCGGAAGTTATTCTATACGGAGATGTATATGATGAGTCATGTGCATATGCTCTTGAACTCGCAGAGGACAGAGGATATACATTTATACACCCATTTGACGATCTGGATGTTGCAACGGGTCAGGGTTCTGTTGCGATGGAGATCATCAAAGAGCTTCCATTTGTTGATTACATCCTCGTACCTATCGGGGGTGGCGGACTTGCAACCGGTGTATCAACACTT
This sequence comes from uncultured Coprococcus sp., assembly GCA_900548215.1. Taxonomy (GTDB): domain Bacteria; phylum Bacillota; class Clostridia; order Lachnospirales; family Lachnospiraceae; genus Coprococcus. Next base: position 14,432 of record URJI01000020.1, read on the forward strand.
GCAAAGATGATGAATCCGAATATCAAAGTTATCGGTGTTGAACCTGCCGGAGCAAACTGTATGCAGGTGTCTCTCAAGAATAAAAAAGTGACAACACTTCCTTATGTAGACACTATAGCAGATGGTACAGCGGTAAAGACGCCGGGAAGCAGAATTTTCCCATATATACAGAAGAATATAGATGACATTATCACAGTTGAGGACAATGAACTTATCGTTTCGTTCCTCGATATGCTTGAGAATCACAAACTTCTTGTTGAGAATTCAGGTCTTCTCACAGTTGCAGCCCTCAAGCATCTCGATGTAAAGGGCGCCAAAGTCGTCAGCATCCTGTCCGGCGGCAACATGGATATGATCACATTTGCATCACTTGTACAGCACGGACTTATCGCAAGAAGCAGAATATTCACAGTGTCAACACTGCTTCCTGACAAGCCAGGTGCACTGATGAACATCTCTAAGGTCATTGCAGATCTTCAGGGAAATGTCATCAAGCTTGAGCATAATCAGTTTGTTTCCATAAACAGAAATTCTGCTGTTGAGCTTGTGATAACCATGGAGGCATTTGGCCCTGAACACAAACAGCTCATCATAAACACCCTTGCGGATAAGGGATATAAACCAAAGGAAGTAATGACCAAAGGAATATACAACTAACAAAAATGCAGACAGATAATGTAAATCTTACGGTAAACGGAAACAGAAAACTAAAGTGTCCTAAAGGCAGCAACCTTTTTAAGGTGCTGTCGGATGCCGGGTATATGTTCAGCGGCAACTGCGGTGGCAGAGGAATGTGTGAGAGATGCCTTGTATACATTTCCGGAATTGGGAGTGTGAAGAGCTGCGGATATATAGTTATGTCCGATATCGACGTCACAGTAAAAAAAGACAGCACATCAATACTTACCGGATATCAGACTGAAGACGGTACAGAGTCGGATGCTGTCACATTCCAGTCTGAAAGTGATCCGGATGCCCTTGGTATAGCAGTGGACCTTGGAACAACAACAGTGGCTATGGAGCTTGTGCAGCTTGCAACCGGGGTCACTATATCGCAGCATGGGTTCTTGAATCCTCAGATAAAGTATGGAAGCGATGTCATATCCAGAATAAAAAAAGGGTCAACCAGAGATGGCCTTGAAGAACTTGAAAAAGCAATCAAATCCGGTTTGGCTGATGGAATATCATCTATGACTGATCATCCTGAACATATATCAAAGATGGTTATCTCGGGTAATACAACCATTAATTCCATACTAGAGGACATGACACTTGAGAACCTGGGGCACTTCCCGTTTGAGATAAAGAATCCGGATGTCATATCCATGAATGGCGAAGTGTTCTTTGGAGATAAGACATACTCATGTATGACTGTTATATGTCTGCCAAATCTCAGTGCTTTTGTCGGTGCTGATGCCCTGTGTGGTGCTCTGGTATGCGGACTTGACAGATCGGATTCATATCATCTTTTCGCGGATCTTGGTACAAACGGAGAGCTCATCCTCGCAAAAAGTACAAAGGGATACGCTACATCGTGTGCCTGTGGACCGGCATTTGAAGGTATGCTTAAGAGAGAAGCTGTCATGCCGACTACAGCATTTGATTTTCTGTACGCTATGAAGAATATGAAAATAGTCAGCGACGATGGTGTGCTGGCAGACAGATTTATAACGTCCGGCTACAGTCCTGCAAATGGTGTGAGGATTGATATGGACATGATACACAGTTTTCTGCTTGCCAAGGCTGCCATTTGTGCCGGAATCGACGCACTCATTGATATGGCGGGGATATCAGCAGAGGACATCTCCGGTGTACACATAGCAGGTGGATTCGGATGCAGCCTGAAAATAAACAGTGCGACCGGGCTTGGGCTCTTTCCTGACTGTTTTGGTGCTAAATCAGAGTTTGCTGGCAATTCATCACTGCATGGAGCACATAAGTGCTTGCTTGATGATGCATTTATTGATAGAATAAACGAGTTTAAGAGTATCCTGACAGCGGTCAATCTGGGTGAACTGGATGGCTTTGACAGGAAATATTACAGTCACATGGATTTGCGATCATGGGACATATAGAAGAGTTGAATTATGAGATTACTTAGTATAGCCAGTGGAAGCAGTGGTAACTGCTACTACGTAGGAAATGACAACACGCACCTCCTTGTAGACGCCGGAATCAGTTGTAAAAAGGTTGAGACGGCTCTTAATGAAGAGGGAATAAAACCATCGGAGCTTGACGGAGTTCTGGTGACACATGAACATATTGACCATGTGAAAGGAATAGGCGTTCTTGCCAGAAAACATAGTGTTCCAATATATGCGACAGCGGGAACCATAACTGAGATGAAAAAGATGAGTTCACTTGGCAAAATAGACGAAGACCTTTTTCATGAAATACATCCGGATGAAAAGCTGTCCATAAAAGATATAACCGTAGATCCGACATCTATATGGCATGATGCGGCAGATCCGGTCTGCTACAGCCTGTACGGTGATGATAAAAAAGTGTCCATCGCCACAGACATGGGCAATTACAATGACTACATAATAAATAAACTTGACAATTCAGATATAATGGTTATAGAAGCCAACCACGATGTAAAGATGCTTGAGGCAGGACCATATCCATACTACCTCAAGAGACGAATACTCGGCAATTACGGGCATTTGTCAAATGAGTTGTCGGGGCAGCTCATTTACAGGCTTCTCAACGATCATATAAAGGGAATCCTTCTCGGTCATCTGAGCAAGGAGAACAATTTTGAAGAATTGGCATATGAGACGGTCAAACTTGAGATCAAAGACAACTCATTTGCCAGTGATGTAAGGGAATTCGGGCTGGCTGTAGCCAGAAGAGATATACCGATGAAAGCTATTGAAGCATAAAAGGAGGACAAATGAAATGAAGAAGAGAATCATAACTGTAGTAGGTAAGGACAGCGTGGGTATCACAGCAAAGGTATGTGTCTATCTGGCAAATAACCAGATCAACATTCTGGACATATCACAGACTATAGTTGCAGGATATTTCAATATGATGATGGTGGTTGACACTCAGGAGTCATCTAAGTCAACAGAGCTCATCGCATCAGAGCTTGGTCAGATCGGTGAGGAGATCGGTGTACAGATCAAAGTTCAGCATGAGAAGATCTTTGAGATGATGCACAGAATCTAATATATAAATATAAGCATACATTCTATAGTAAACACCGGTCTTACAGACAGAAAAGAGGATTTAGATGATTAGCATTAATGAAGTAATCGAGACAAATAAGATGATCTCCGACATGAATCTTGACGTTCGTACCATAACAATGGGTATCAGTCTTCTGGATTGTGTGGGAAGTGATGTGGATGACACATGTACAAAGATATATAACAAGATAACAACTTACGCAAAGGATCTCGTGTCAACAGGACAGGAGATATCTAGAAAGTATGGTATTCCTATAGTAAACAAGAGAGTCTCTGTCACACCTATCGCATTGGTCGGCGGGTCGGTGTGCAAGACATCATCAGATTTCGTAAAGATCGCAAAGGCACTTGACAGAGCTGCTGATACAATAGGTGTCAATTTCATAGGCGGTTATTCAGCACTTGTAAACAAGGGAATGACACCTGCAGATGAGCTTCTCATCCGCTCAATTCCAGAGGCACTCTCAACAACAGGAAAGGTCTGCAGCTCCATAAATGTAGGTTCAACCAAGACCGGTATCGATATGGATGCAGTAAAGCTTCTCGGAGAGATGATAAAGGACACTGCCGAGCTCACAAAGGAAGCAGATTCTATCGGATGTGCAAAGCTCGTTGTATTCTGCAACGCTCCTGATGATAATCCTTTCATGGCGGGAGCATTCCACGGTGTAACCGAGGGAGACTGCGTTATCAACGTTGGTGTCAGTGGACCTGGTGTTGTAAAGAAGGCACTTGAAAAGGTAAGAGGTGAGAATTTTGAAGTTCTCTGCGAGACTATAAAGAAGACGGCATTCAAGGTTACAAGAGTTGGTCAGCTCGTAGCCAAGGAGGCTTCCAAGATGCTTGGCATTCCATTCGGTATTGTTGATCTTTCACTTGCCCCGACTCCGGCTGTTGGAGACAGTGTAGGTGAGATTCTTGAGGAGATCGGACTTGAATATGCCGGAGCACCTGGTACAACAGCAGCACTTGCTCTGCTCAACGATCAGGTTAAGAAGGGTGGAGTTATGGCTTCATCATACGTAGGCGGTCTTTCAGGCGCATTTATACCTGTATCTGAGGATCAGAGAATGATCGATGCAGTATCAGCTGGTGCCCTTACTCTTGAGAAACTTGAGGCCATGACATGTGTATGTTCTGTCGGACTTGATATGATAGCTATACCTGGTGATACATCACCAGCAACCATCTCCGGTATCATAGCCGATGAGATGGCGCTCGGAATGATCAACCAGAAGACAACAGCAGTAAGACTTATTCCTGTCATCGGCAAGGGTCTTGGCGATCAGGCTGAGTTTGGCGGACTCCTCGGATATGCACCTATCATGCCTGTAAATAAATTTGCATGTGATAAGTTCGTAAACAGAGGCGGACGTATCCCTGCACCTATTCACAGCTTTAAGAACTAAGGATTTTATTTATGAGAAAACTAGCTTTACCAGACGAGATACTTATGAAGGTTGAGAAACCTGCAAGATACATTGGCGGGGAATACAACAGTGTCATGAAAGACAAGGACAAGATAGATGTCCGATTCTGTATGTGTTTCCCGGATGTATATGAGATAGGAATGTCGCATCTCGGAATACAGATATTATATGATATGTTCAACAGAAGAGATGACACATGGTGCGAGAGAGTATATTCTCCGTGGCCGGATCTCGATGCAGAGATGCGTAAGAATGACATTCCTCTTTTTGCACTGGAGTCCCAGGACCCCATAAAGGATTTTGATTTTCTCGGGATCACGCTTCAGTATGAGATGTGCTATACGAATATTTTGCAGGTTCTTGATCTTGCAGGTATACCGCTGCGTACAAGGGATAGAAAAAAAGGAGATACTCTTGTCATAGGTGGGGGACCATGTTCATACAATCCTGAGCCCATCGCAGATTTTTTTGATATATTCTACATGGGTGAGGGAGAGATATCCTATGATGAGCTGCTTGAACTTTATAAAGTATACAAGCACTCCGATATGACAAGACAGGAATTTCTCATAAAGGTATCAAATATACCTGGTCTGTATGTGCCAGAGCTGTATGATGTCACATACAATGCGGACGGTACCATAGCATCATTTGGCCCTGTGGTTGAAGGCGTTCCGTCCACTGTGACCAAGACTGTTGTTATGGATCACAGCAAAGTCACCTATCCTGAAAAACCTGTGGTCTCTTTCATGAAACTCACACAGGACAGAGTTGTACTCGAGATCATGCGTGGCTGCATAAGAGGCTGCCGCTTCTGTCAGGCCGGAATGATCTATAGACCTACAAGACCAAAGGATGTGAATATGCTCAAGAACTATGCTGAGAAAATGCTCGCAAGCACAGGTCACGAAGAGATCACATTCAGCAGTCTTTCGTCCAGTGATTATCAGGACCTTCCTGTTCTGACCGACTGTCTTATAGAAAAGATGGACAATGAACACGTGAATATATCACTCCCTTCACTGCGTATCGATGCATTTTCACTTGATGTGATGAGCAAGATACAGGATGTGAAGAAAAGTTCACTGACATTTGCTCCTGAAGCGGGAACACAGAGACTCAGAAACGTAATAAACAAAGGTCTTACAAAAGAAGATATCATGAACGGCGCCCTGAAGGCATTCAAAGGTGGCTGGGACAAGGTCAAACTTTATTTTATGATGGGACTTCCCACAGAGACTTATGACGATATAGCCGGTATCGCTGATCTTTCAGAGGAGATAACCGAACTTTTTTTTGCAAATATACCGAGGGAAGAGCGGAATGGCCGTGTTATGGTGACTGCATCTGCATCATATTTTGTGCCAAAGCCGTTTACCCCATTCCAGTGGGCTCCGATGATACGCCCGGAGGAATTTGTAAAACGTGCATACTTTGTTAAGGACAGATTCCGTGCGGAGAAGAATCATAAGAGCCTCAAATTCCAATATCACGAGGCTGATATTACTATACTTGAGGGTCTACTTGCCAGAGGTGACAGAAAGCTCTGTGACGTCATATACGATGTGTATAAGTCGGGACAGATATTTGATGCCTGGACAGAATTCTTCAAAAAAGAAAACTGGGATAATGCCATGGAAAAACATGGACTTGATATAGATTTCTATACCTACAGGGACAGGGATATAGATGAGATACTTCCATGGGATTTCATAGATATAGGAGTCACCAGAAGATTCCTTGAGCGTGAATGGGAGAATGCCCGGAATGAGAAAGTTACTCCGAACTGCAGACAACAGTGTTCTGGATGTGGTGCGGCAAGATTCGGAGGAGGTGTGTGCTTTGAAAATAAGAATTAAATACTCCAAACTGGGAAATCTGAGATTTATCGGACATCTTGATGTCATGAGATATTTTCAAAAAGAGATCCGAAGAGCTGGACTTGATGTCTGTTATTCAAAGGGATATTCACCTCATCAGATCATATCATTTGCGGCACCTCTTGCCATGGGGATCACTTCAGATGGCGAATACTTCGATGGTGAGTTCGAATCGGTCACAACTTCGCAGGATATGATCTCAGCTCTAAATGCAGTATCTGTTGATGAGATAAAAGTAACAGAGTGTGTACTCCTTCCTGATGATGCAAAGAACTCCATGTCTGTAGTATCAGCATCTGATTATATCATCACATTTGAGGAGAAGGCTTCAGAAGTTGAGAAGCAGCATCTGCTTGAGTCTGTCCAGGATTTTATGGCACAGAATGAGATCGTTATATTAAAAAAGACTAAGAAGAGCGAACGCCAGGAGAATATAAAGCCCGGAATTATGACATGCGAAGTCAGAAACGATGCAATATACATGCTTTTGTCAACAGGCAGTGAGTACAATCTCAAACCGGAACTTGTAATGCAGGCGCTATATGCATATGCAGGAACGGACTATGACCAGTTCCATTATCATATACACCGCCTTGAGACATATATGGATTCACCGGCGGGAGATATAATGCCGCTCTACATGGCAGGATCATGGTTCTGATATCTTGTTGTCTGATAATATCAACCCAGCTGGGAGGTAAAGATGAGAAAACTTGTTGTTACGCAATACGAAGGCAAAATACTTCAGGCAGCCATTCTTGATGGCAAAGTCACTGATCTGAATCTGTCGGAAAACAGTACAGTCCTTGGCAATATATATGTCGGGAAAATTGCAAATATAGTAGACAATATAAATGCATGCTTTGTCGACTACGGCGACCGCCTTCCATGTTACTACAGCCTTGATGACAATGACATAATATATGCCGACGGAAAAGAGCACAGCAAACTTAGGATCGGCGACGAGATAGTTGTGCAGATAAGCAGAGATGCTGTAAAAACCAAGAACCCTGTTGGATCATCGGAGCTGACACTCAGAGGGGATTACTGTGTTGTCCATACAGGAAACCAGATAGGTGTATCAAACAAGATAAGCAGCAGAAAGCTCAGGGATGAGCTGAAGGAGATGGCCAGACAGATACTTCCGGACGGAATGGGCTGCATCATAAGAACAAATGCCGCCGATTCAGAACGCACCACTATACAAAAAGAACTCACAGAGCTCTCAGGCAGACTTTCCCAGATCATTAAATCTGCAGTCACGAGAAAATGCTTTTCATGTCTCTACAGAAACCCGCCTGAGTACATCGAGAACATAACATTTATGGGAAGTCAGAAGATCGATGAATTCATAACAGACGATGAGGATATATACAACTGTTTCACAGATTATGCCCGTAAGAAGAATCTTTTATCTATAAATGCAGTTTTTTACTGCGACAAGGACCTTCCTCTTGCATCACTGTACAATCTCAGAAAAGAGGTTGAGGGAGCACTTAAGGAGCGGGTATGGCTCAAATCAGGAGCTTATCTCATAATACAGCAGACCGAAGCCATGGTCGTTGTTGATGTAAATACCGGCAAGGCAGTTTCGGGCAAGGACATATCCAGTCACATGATGAAAGTAAATACAGAGGCGGCCATTGAGACCTGCAGGCAGCTGCGACTCAGGAATCTGTCGGGTATCGTGATTATAGACTTCATAAACATGAAAAATCCTGATGACATTATCAAAATCAGGGATATCCTGATCAGGGAGCTGGCTGATGATCCCGTACCGGCAAAATTCGTAGATATTACAAAACTTGGACTTATAGAACTGACAAGAAAAAAGCTGAAGCGGCCTCTGCATGAGATGCTGTCTGTACATAATCGATGACAAATCATATGAATACATAAGTTACAGGCAAAAGCTTCAGATAAAATATTCAGGTAAAGCAAAAAAAATGTTGACAAATATGGATCATGGTGATAGATTATATGAGTATGCCGCACAGTTAGGTATAAGTGTGTCTGATGACACCACCAAAACTGGCGAGTTTGATTAAGGAGGTATTAACCATGTACGCAATTATAGCAACAGGCGGTAAGCAGTACAAGGTAGCTGAAGGAGACGTAATCAAAGTTGAGAAGCTCGCAGCAGAGACTGGAAGCGAAGTAACATTTGATGATGTTATCTTAGTAAGCACTGATTCAGACGTTAAGTGTGGAGATGCAGTAGCTAATGCATCTGTAACAGCATCAGTAGTTGGTGAAGGCAAGTCTAAGAAAGTTATTGTTTACAAGTACAAGAGAAAGACTGGCTATCACAAGAAGAATGGTCACAGACAGTCATATACTAAGGTTGAGATCAAGAAGATCAACGCTTAATTTCAGACTGTATTGATTATAAGACATGATTGATGTAGTTATTTTTCAGAACAGCAATTCGGACTATATAGGATTTAAAACGTACGGACATGCAGAGTATGATGATCCCGGGAAGGATATCGTATGCAGTGCAGTATCTGCTATTGCGATAACGATTCTGAACTCCATTGAGGAACTCTCAGACGTGAATTTCACGTTAGATTGTGATCAGGAGAATGGGAATATGGCTTTCATGCTCAAAGATCTGCCTGATGTCAAAGCACAGACTCTGATGCAGGCATTTGTCATCGGCATATCTGGAATTGAAGAATCCTATGGCGATTATATTTGTATGACCTTTAAGGAGGTGTAATTGACATGATGAAGATGGAACTTCAGTTTTTCGCTCATAAGAAAGGTGTAGGTTCTACTAAGAACGGCAGAGACTCAGAGTCCAAGAGACTTGGCGCTAAGAGAGCTGACGGTCAGTTCGTAAAGGCTGGCAACATCCTTTACAGACAGCGTGGAACAAAGATTCACCCAGGTCTTAACGTTGGTATCGGCGGAGATGACACACTGTTCGCTACTGCTGATGGTATCGTTAGATTTGAGAGAAAAGGTAGAGACAAGAAGCAGGTTTCTATCTATCCAGTAGTCAACGAGTAATATTGGATATATATAAGTAATACTATCAAGAGACTGGAGTAATTTTTATTATTCCAGTCTTTTTTTACAGACAAAAGCGCAGATATGGGGTATACTATTACATAGCATGCAGATGTATCTGCAGAACTTGACACAGGTAGTTTAGACATTGAATATTCGGTATAGAATATCTGACACAGAAAGGCGGTATATTATGTTTGCCGATAGAGCCAGAATATATGTGAGATCAGGCAAGGGCGGCGACGGTCACGTATCTTTCAGAAGAGAGAAATACGTGCCGAATGGCGGACCGGACGGCGGCGATGGAGGAAAAGGCGGTGACGTTATCTTTGTTGTCGACGAGGGCATGAACACACTCACCAACTATAGACACGTAACAAAATACAGAGCCGGAGACGGTGAAGAGGGCGGCAAGAAGAACTGCCATGGCAGCAACGGTGCTGATATCATACTCAAGGTTCCACCTGGAACTGTTGTCAAAGATGCAGAGAGCGGCAAAGTCATACTTGACATGGCATACAAAAAGGAGCCTGTCGTATTTCTGAAGGGTGGTCACGGCGGACGAGGCAACAGGACCTATGTCACCTCAACCATGCAGGCACCAAAGTATGCGCAGCCGGGCCAGCCAGCGAAAGAACTTGTGGTTGACCTCGAGCTTAAGTGTATAGCTGATGTAGGCCTTGTCGGATATCCAAGTGTCGGCAAATCAACCTTTCTTGCAAGAGTCACGAATGCAAGACCTAAGATAGCAGCATATCATTTTACAACTCTTGTGCCTAATCTGGGTGTGGTTGATCTTGGTGATAAGAACGGCTTTGTTATAGCCGATATTCCGGGTATCATTGAGGGTGCATCAGAAGGTACAGGACTTGGTCTCCAGTTTCTCAGACATATAGAGAGAACAAAGGTGCTGATTCATATAGTTGATGCGGCTTCTGTTGACGGAAGAGACCCTGTCAATGACATTCATATCATCAATGATGAACTTGCAAAATATAACAAAGACATAGAGAAGAGACCACAGGTCATAGCAGCAAACAAGGTTGATCTTCTGGACGATATGGGATTTGAGACGGTTATAGAGATGCTCAAAGAGGAATTCCCTGAGGATAAGGGATTTAAGATATTCCCTATCTCTGCAGTGTCAGGAAAGGGTATAAATGAGCTTCTGTGGTATGTCAATGACTTAGTCAAGCAGTCGCCTAGAGATATCGTAGAATTTGAGCCTGAGATTGATCTGGAGCTGCAGGATGATCCTGAACTCCCATTTGAGGTCAGAAAATCCGATGAGGAGGAAGGCGTATACATCGTTGAAGGCCCTCGAATTGAGAAGATGCTCGGATATACTAACCTTGAGTCTGAAAAGGGATTTGACTTCTTCCAGAAGTTCCTCAGAGACAATGGCATCCTGACACAGCTTGAAGAACTCGGCTGCGTAGATGGAGATACAGTCAGGATGTATTTCCTTGAGTTTGACTATTATAAGTAAAGGAGACGACTGGCTTTATGAGCCGGTTATAGAATAAATGAACAGTAAACAGAGAGCTTATTTAAAAGGACTGGCACAGACAATCCAGCCAATACTTAACATCGGTAAATCATCACTCACTCCAGAATTCACAAATTCTGTCGCAGAAGCACTGGAAGCGAGAGAGTTGATCAAAATTTCAGTTTTAAAGAACTGCCTTGATGATCCAAGAGAAATTGCAGCCATGCTTGGTGAAAGAACTCATTCCCAGGTTGTCCAGGTAATCGGAAGGAAAATCGTCCTGTACAAGGAATCAAAAGAGCACAAGAAGATAGAATTACCTTAGGAAATGTCTTGAAAAGCCACTTTAATAAACTGTAACGGAGATAAATTATGATAACTCACGGACATTCAGACATAGGTATACTGGGAGGAACATTTAATCCGATTCACAACGGTCATATAGAGCTTGGCATCCAGGCACTCAGACAGTTTGATCTCGACAAGGTTCTTGTTATGCCGAACAATAAACCTGCCTATAAGGATATCTCATCGGAGATTCCGGTGGAGCACAGGGTTAATATGATAAAACTTGCCATAGAAGGCATAGACCGCCTGGAATTCTCTGATTTTGAATTGCGCAGACCGGGTGTTACATATACTTCTGACACACTTAAAAGCCTGCACAGTCTGCATCCCGACGTTCACTGGTATTTTATCATGGGAGGAGATTCCATCATGTATTTTGACAGATGGAATCAGCCAGACGTCATTGCCAGACTTGCGACATTGCTTGTAACTACCAGAAGTGATACTCCTTTAAATGTTGTGCGTGATAAAATACATTCTCTGAAAAATATATATCCATTTGCAGATATACGGATGGAGAACATACATGAATATGCAGTATCATCAAGCATGATAAGAGAAAATATCAAAGCTGGCGAATGCATAGATGATGTTGTTCCAAAGGCTGTCAAAGATTATATAATTGATAATCACCTGTACCATTTATGATCTGTAAGTACGAGAGCATCTGATATAATATAAGGGGGATCATATGAACAGACTTGAAATGCGTGAGCGTCTTCAAAGTAAGCTTACAAAAAAGAGATTTGAACATTCGCTGGGAGTAGAATATGTCGCAGGTTGTCTTGCTATGATTTATGGAGTTGATATTGATAAGGCACTCACTGCAGGTTTGCTGCATGACTGTGCTAAATGCTTGTCACCAGAAGATAAGATATCCAAGTGCAAAAAACATAATCTGCCGATCAGCGATGTGGAATTACGCAATCCTGAACTTCTGCATGCGAAACTTGGTTCTTTATATGCAAAGGAAAAATATGGTGTACAAGACGATGAGATACTTTCCGCTATAGAGTTTCACACCACAGGGAAACCGGCTATGAGCTTATTGGAAAAGATAATTTTTGTCGCAGACTATATTGAGCCTAACAGAAAGCCATTGCCGCAGATAGATGAGATCAGAAGAGAAGCTTTTACAGATCTGGACAAAAGCATTGTTCATATATTAAAAAACACTTTAAGCTATCTTGAAGGTGAAGAGTGCGGAGAAACGGATGAGATGTCGATAAAGACATATAATTATTTTATGGATAAAATGGGTATGCATGCATAAAAATGACAAACTAATCAATGTATACACTATTATAATAAAATATTATACGAAATAATATAACGGAATGCGAGGATAGATATGACAGATTCAAAAGAGGCGTTAAAAGTTATACTCAATGCTCTTGAAGAGAAGAAAGCGTTTGACATCAAACTTATCAATATAAGTAAAATATCAACACTATGTGACTATATTGTCATAGCTGATGGAACAAACAAAAAACAGGTTCAGGCACTCAGCGACAATGTTGAAGATGCCATGCACAGAGCAGGCTTTTCGCATAAAGGTATTGAGGGATACTCAGAAGGTGGATGGATCTTGCTTGATTACTATGATATAATTGTTCATATATTTTCTGAGGAATCAAGAAGATTTTATAACATCGAAAAGATTTGGAATGATGGCGATTATGTGGCTATCGATAGTATATAGAATGGGGTTTAAGATATTTGGGGATTTTTTATGGAGAGTAACAGACTTTTAAGCGATAATTATATAAAGATAAATCATATTGCATCCAAATGTATGAGATTATTTGTCATTCTTATACTTTTATATTGGGTGTTCACGTACATAGGCGGTCAATGCAATATTGTTTTACTGTGTTCATGTATGGGTGTATGCTGCATACTTGCACTTGCACCAACTCTGTTTATAGATATTTTTAAGAATAATGAGAGCCAATGTATTAAATACATAGTCATAGCACTAGCTGTTCTTATCTGCACTATGCTAAACATAACACTTTCTTATACAGCTATGATCGTGTGGATATTTCCTATGCTTGTTGCTTCGCTTTATTATAATAAAACCATGGTTCTGTACACTGCACTTCTGTCAACAATGGGTGTTTTTGTCGCTGATGTGATTAACTATAATTTAAGCGATATGGTGGTTCCACCTGTCCATCCTGACTTTGCAGACAATATGATCCTTTCAATCGCACCGTGTGTTATTGCAATATTCCTTATGTCATTTGTATCATATTATATTGTTTCCAGAAACTCCACCATGCTCACTAATGTAATCGAGCATTCAGAGGAGGTAAAAACTAATCAGAAGGAGCTCATTTACGCTTTTGCAGAGCTCTCAGAGAGCAAATCAAAGTCGACGGGGGAGCATATCAAAAGGGTCGCAAAGTATATGGAGGTTCTTGGAAAAGCCTCCGGATTCGATGATGATTATGTAGATATGCTCTCAACTGCGGCAATGATGCATGATATCGGTAAACTGATGATAAGTGAGGAGATATTGAACAAGCCATCAAAACTTACTGATGAAGAATATGCCATTATGAAAAGCCATGTATTATATGGAGATGCACTACTCTCAAAATGTCCTGGACAGATATTACAGATTGCAAGAACCATTGCCAAAGAACATCATGAGAAATGGGACGGTTCAGGTTATCTCCATATGAAGGGAGAGGAGATTGCATATATAAGCCGCCTTATGGCTGTGTGTGATGTTTTTGATGCCCTGACGTCTGCCAGATACTATAAAAAAGGATGGTCTATGGAAGAGGCATATACGGAGATTGTAAGCCAGAGTGGTAAACAATTCGATCCAAAGGTTGTTCTTTTATTCCAGGCACATTTCAATGAGTTCAAACAGATTGCGGAACAGAATGCCGACAAACATATCTATTAAAAAGTGATTACTTTGTCTGTAATAAAATTAAAAGAAACGCCCAGGGGAAATCATGTTCTATATCCCTTGGGCGTTCTTGTGTGCATATAAACTTTTTACATCTGTCTGAACAGGCCTATAACTTTACCAAGTATATCGCAATGATCTACAATGATAGGATCCATGTAATCATTCTCTGGCTGAAGTCTTATATATCCATTCTCCTTAAAATATCTCTTAACAGTGGCACCGTCATCAACAAGAGCAACTACAATGTCCCTGTCGGAAGCAGAAGAGCACTGTTCAACAATAAGAAGATCACCATCATTTATTCCGATGTTAATCATACTTTCCCCTTTAACCCTGAGCATAAAAGTCTGGTTGTTCGTGTTGTGTATGTATTCAGGTGGAACAGGAAAGTAATCCATGATATTCTGCGTTGCAAGTATGGGCTGGCCTGCAGCTACTTGACCAACAATAGGAATATTGACAACTTCTCGTCTTGTCAAAGCAAAATCATCGTCTATAATCTCAATAGCCCTTGGTTTGGTTGGATCACGTCGGATATATCCATTATCCTCAAGAGACGCCAGATGAGCGTGAACAGAAGATGTAGACTTCAGTCCAACTGCTTTGCAAATCTCACGCACTGATGGTGGATATCCTTTCTTCAACTGTTCATTCTTGATATATTCCAAAATCTCTGTCTGCTTAACAGATATCTTACCTTTACCCATAAAAAACCTCCATATCAATAATTCATATTAAAATAATTATACAATTCCAATGATAATATAAATAAAAGATTATACTCAAAAAGATATTTACTAACTTATAATAGCACATATGTTCTGATATTGCAAACTAATGTTCTGTTTGTTGCAAAATGGTGTAACATTTTTAAAGGTCATTTTTATGACTTTTTTAAGAACGCATTTTTTTAATACAGGAAGTATAATAAAATCAGGACAACTTGTGAGTAAAAAAAAGTACATATAATAGTTCATAATGAACACAGTTTCTGAGATATGGCCATACTCATGTGAAACATCGCACAAATGTTCGATATTATATTGACACTTAAACATATGTTCGATATAATGCGATTATACAAAACAAACATACGTTCAGGAGGGATTATTATATGAATAAATTACTTAACTTTATTAGTAGGAAGAAGATTACCATTATTGTTGCAATCATAGTTTTATCTGTAATATATCTTGGAGTTACGAATAAAGATGCATCAGAGGCTGACGCAACCAATGCAAGTACCAAGTATTATACATGTATTAGCGTAGAATCCGGTGATTCACTCTGGAACATTGCCGACGAATACATGACAGATGAATATTCATCCACACAGGAATACATTGATGAAGTTGTTTCAATTAACAACCTTACGAATGCGTCATCAATAACAGCAGGAACTAATTTGTTAATACCATATTACGAAGTTACAAATCTTAATTAAAGTAAAACTTGTATGATCTATTAACCCCATATAAAATTCAGGAAAACTTGGAAAACTATTCATTGAAGATTATCGATCCAAAGTTTAACGTCCATGGCTAACCAGAACACCAAATTAGTAAATATCTTTACCTTTTGGACAGAGCTTCTGGTTGAAGCCTTTTAATTGAAATAGGGCATAAGACCTTCTTTGTTTTAAAAATATATCGTCAGGAAACTATTCGCAAAACTCTCTGTTTTTTGATATAGATACGCCCGCATTTTTTCAGTAAAAGATGCGTCTATTTATGACAGAGTAACATATTACTTGGCATATGTAGTAAATATATATCCCTCTAAATATTAACTGTAAAGTATTAGTTATTATTTAGGAGGTTTTTTTTATGTTAAACAATTCAAACGATCAAATTAATTCACTTTTCAAAGGTCGCTTTTTCAAAGTGGCTGAATCCAAAGAAACAATGTTAGACAAAAAAACAGGCGAAGTTAATTACTATTATTCAATAGTTCTTAGCAATGGTGTGAAAACATTCGGTTGTACCTGCGGCGAAAACTCCGACCTTGTAAAGATTGGTCTCTTTATCCCTGCTATGATGTACATTGATGTTGTTGAGAAAAACGGCGTTCAGAAACTCAAGGTTGTGAAGGTTGATATACCAGATGGTAAGAAGGAGGATGTGAAGTAATGGATAATAATTCTTTTGCTTCAATGTTGGACGAAACAATAGTCGTTCCTGCTAATGCATTGTTAAAGATCTATAAAGATACTTGTTGTAGAAAAGAAAAGCATCTTGCTGATATTGCATCTTCTGACACTGAAGCATTTATGAACAATATTACGGCTGTTCATTATCTTAATGGTCAGGCTGATTTGTTAGAAGTATTACTTTCTGGAGTGTACTCTAAAGAACTCTTACAAAAAATTCGTAGTTCTTCAGGTATCATAAATAATAAATGTGAAGGGGGTGAGTGATATGGATTTTGAAGCTGTTACTACTGCGGTGGGTAATGTTGGTACTATTATGGGTACTGTCCTTACTACTATTTCAGGTAATGCCATGTTAATGGTGCTGCTTGCTGTTCCAGTCGTAGGTGCTGGATGTGTTGTATTCAAGAAGATCGTAAAGGCTGCTAAAGGTTAAGGAGGTATGAACTATGAAGTTTGATGCTATTACTACCGCTGTGTCAAATGTCGGTAGTGTAATGAGTACAGTTCTTACTACTATTTCAGGTAATGCTTTACTTATGGTCTTGATAGCTGTTCCTGTAGTAGGCGCTGGTTGTGTGGTATTCAAGAAGATTGTTAAAGCTGCAAGAGGTTAGTTTATATACGATCTTCGTTATAGGGTGTTGGCGTAGCACCCTATTTTTTTTTAAAAAATATATGGAGTGTGAAAAAAATAGTGAAAATAAATAAAATTCGATATCGTGTTCTATGCTTGGTTCTGGCGGTATTTATAATGTTTTTGGGAATTGCTCCAAGGCTCTATGTTCGTGCGGCTGATGTTTCTGGTTCTTCGGCTGAGGTCGGTATTGATTATGAAAAAATAGTCAATTTTAAAGAGAGTTTGGCAAGAACTGGCTATATGTCATACTTCGACCATTCATCTGAGGGATGGACTTATTCGCCTGTTGATCAGGTGAAAAAAGAAATGACTTTAGCGGATTTGTCAGGAACTAGCATTCCTGGTGAATATGGCGGTAATTCTCTTAATTCTGTATGGAATACCTTTTGCTCTAAAACGGGTAAAAGCGATTATGAAATGTA
>URJI01000021.1 GCA_900548215.1 uncultured Coprococcus sp.
TTCTTCTCACCTTGGGAATATCTCTCTTCTTTATCTTGCCATAATCGTATCCAGCAACCGTTATATTGCCCTCTGTAGGCGCCATCTCCTTGAGCAGCAGTTTGAACAAAGTGGTCTTTCCGGATCCACTGCTTCCAACTATAAATACGAACTCGCCTTTTTCTATGTTGATATTCACATTCTTGAGAGCTTCTATGCCCCCAGGATATGTCATACTCACATTCTCCAATTCTATCATATTACGTCTCCCTGAACGATTTATATTATGTTTCCCTCATATATTTTTCAACGAAATTGTAACAATTCTGTAACAATATGTCAAGCATTACCATATATTACATTTTTGTATTTTCAGAACTGTCTACCGCCTATTTTCGCCTCTCCACAAACCCACAAGCACGTACACAATACAGTATTTATGCGCTTTTCACGGTATGAACCAATATTATATGCACATAATAAAGCAACAAATTTAAAGGTTTATCTACATCTATAGAAATATGCCGAATTTTGACATATTTTTTACAAAAAATGCACAAATGAAATTGACCTTGTCCCCAATTGTCTCTATAATTATAAAAAAATAATCATGAGGAGGATTATTACTTATGGATAATCAAAATGATGCCATCCGCGATGCACGTAAGCTCGGAATTCCCAAGATGCTTATACTCGGATTCCAGCACATGTTCGCCATGTTTGGTGCAACAATTCTTGTTCCGCTTCTCGTAAACGGATACTTCGAGGGTCAGGGACTCTCAATTCAGGTAACTCTTGTATGTGCCGGTCTTGGAACACTGTTCTTCCACTTATGCACTAAGCTTAAGGTACCTGCATTTCTCGGTTCTTCATTTGCTTTTCTAGGAGGTTTCTCCACAGTTGCAGACCTTAAAACAGGCATATTCAAGGACATGCCAATGGGCGAAAAGCTTCCATATGCATGTGGCGGTATTGTGGTTGCAGGACTTCTGTATCTTGTACTTGCACTGATCGTCAAGCTTGTCGGCGTGAAGCGTGTCATGAGATTCCTTCCACCAGTGGTTACCGGACCTATCATCATATGTATCGGTCTGAGCCTCGCACCATCAGCTATATCAAACGCATCCACTAACTGGCTGCTTGCATTTATCGCACTAGCTGTTGTCATTGTGTTCAACATCTGGGGCAAGGGCATGTTCAAGATCATACCTATCCTCATGGGTGTACTTATCTCATATGGCGTTGCACTCATACTTCACTTCTGTGGTATGACCAACCCTGATGGTTCAGCAATACTCAGCTTTTCTGGAGTTTCAGACGCACACTTTCTCGGCCTGCCACCTTTCCAGATCTGTAAATTTAACTTAACAGCCATACTTGTCATGGCTCCTATCGCCATCGCTTCCATGATGGAGCATATAGGTGATATATGTGCCATATCAGCAACTGTAGATCAGAATTTCCTTGAGGATCCAGGTCTCCACAGAACACTTATCGGTGACGGTCTGGCAACATCTCTCTCCGCACTTTTTGGAGGTCCTGCCAACACAACCTACGGAGAAAACACAGGAGTTCTCGAGCTCAGCCGAGTTCACGATCCAAGAGTTATAAGACTGGCTGCCATTTTTGCAGTTATTCTCGGTTTCATACCTAAGGTTGCAGAAGTCATCCGCTCAATGCCTTTCGCCATCATTGGCGGCATAAGCTTCATCCTCTACGGAATGATCTCAGCCATAGGTGTAAGAAACGTTGTTGAGAACCATGTAGATTTCACAAAATCAAGAAACCTGATCATCGCAGCCGTTATCATGGTATGTGGACTTGGTTTCAAAAATGGCCTTACATTCACGATCGGAGGCACAACTATCACTCTTACAGGACTTGCCCTCGCAGCTATATTCGGCATCCTGCTGAATGCTATACTGCCTGGTAACGACTATACATTTGGTGAGAACACCAAGGGTGATGTAAGCCGCGGACTTGGAATGAACCCACAGAATTCTGACATTGAGGCATAATAATTATCTGTATATTATTTATTAGGAGGTTACACAATATGACAGATTACACAGTTATGACACACCCACTTATTCAGCATAAGATTTCAAAGCTTAGAGACAAGAATACAGGAACTGCCGAATTCCGTGCGCTGGTAGAGGAAATTGCAATGCTCATGGGATATGAGGCACTCAAAGATCTTCCTACAGAGGAAGTATGCATCGAGACACCTATTGAGGAGTGCATGACTCCTGTTATAGCAGGAAGAAATCTTGCAATAGTACCTATTCTCCGTGCAGGTCTTGGAATGGTCAGCGGACTTCAGGCTCTTGTTCCGACAGCCAAGATCGGACACATCGGTCTGTACAGAGATGAGGAGACGCATGAGCCACATGAATACTACTGCAAGCTCCCTGATCCTATCGACGAGAGACTTATAGTTGTCACAGATCCTATGCTCGCAACAGGCGGATCGGCCGTTGCAGCCGTTGATTTCATCAAGCAGCACGGTGGCAGGAACATCAAATTCATGTCCATCATCGCAGCTCCAAAAGGAATCGAAAGACTCCTGACAGCTCATCCGGACATTCAGCTCTACGTTGGACATGTTGACAGAGAGCTCAACGAGAACGCTTACATCTGCCCAGGTCTTGGAGATGCCGGAGACAGAATCTTCGGAACAAAATAACGTTCCACAGGCCGCGGATTCAGGCTCCATATAGGAATCTGTAAACGGCAAAATCACATAACAATCAACAATTCACAAAAGCTCCTGAATCAGCACTGTATAACATAATGGTTCAGGAGCTTTTAGTATCATACTATATAAAATCCTTTTTCAGCGTTTTTACACTTCTAATATTTTTATTAAGAATTCTTTTTCGATACCCATTCACCGTATTTTCATGTTATCATATGGATATTGGAGGCCCTTTTTATGGAATCACAGAAGAGATATACAAAAAAACAGAGAACATTGGACATTATCGAGAGATTAAAAAAGGAATATCCTGACACTGTGTGTACCCTCGATACTTCACACGCATGGCAGCTTCTTGTCAGTGTCCGCCTGGCGGCGCAGTGCACTGATGCAAGAGTGAACGTGGTTGTCCAGGATTTATTTGCAAAATATCCGGGAGTAAAAGAATTGGCCGATACCGATGTCAGTGACATCGAGGCCATAGTAAGACCTTGCGGACTGGGGAAAAGCAAGGCCAGAGATATAAGTGCATGTATGAATATGCTTGTTGATTCCTATGACTGCCAGGTTCCTGACAGCCTTGAGGAGCTGCTGAAGCTCCCTGGTGTTGGCCGCAAGAGTGCCAACCTCATCATGGGTGATATATATGGCAAACCTGCCATTGTAACGGACACTCATTGTATACGTCTTGTAAACCGAATTGGATTGGTTGATGGGATAAAAGATCCAAAAAAGGTTGAGATGGAATTGTGGAAACTTGTGCCTCCAGAAGAAAGCAATGACTTCTGTCACAGACTCGTAGATCACGGCAGAGCCGTGTGCACAGCCAGAACGAAGCCTCACTGCGATGCATGCTGTCTAAACGACATCTGCAAAAAGAATTTATAACAGTGCGCATCTGAGCGCACAGGTCATCAGGCAGTATTTTTATCTGATGACTTGAAATGAAAGGAGTGACTATATGGAGTATATGGAGAATCTGACAGGATACGTTGAAAAACAGGCTCATCTCTGTCAGCAACATGATGGAATAGATAAAGATCTCTATGCCAAGTACGGAGTCAAGCGAGGTCTTCGCGACGAGAATGGCCAGGGCGTACTGACCGGTCTTACCAACATATCCCAGATCATCGCATTCAAAGATGTAGATGGACAGAAGGTCCCTTGTGACGGACAGCTTCTGTACAGAGGCTATGATGTACAGGATCTTGTAAGAGGCGGAAAGGGTAAGCGCCACATATTTGAGGAAGCTGCTTATCTGCTGCTCTTCGGAGAACTTCCTACAGAACAGCAGCTCACAGAGTTCAGCAGTGTCATCTCGGAATCCATGAACCTGCCTACCAACTTTACACGTGACGTCATCATGAAAGCGCCAAGTGTAGATATCATGAATTCCATAACAAGAAGTGTTCTGACACTTGCATCATACGATAATCAGGCAAACAACCTTGATATTGATAATGTGTTGAGACAGTGTATCGGCCTCATCAGCACATTTCCTATGATGGCTGTATATGGCTATCATGCGTACAACCACTATGAGAACGATGGAAGCATGTACATACATCGCCCGGATAAAGATAAATCAGTAGCAGAGAATATTCTGCGTATGCTGAGACCCGACATGAAATACACCGAGCTTGAAGCAAGGGTTCTTGATATAGCTCTTCTTCTCCATATGGAACACGGCGGCGGTAACAATTCAACTTTCACCACAAGAGTTGTAACTTCCTCAGGATCTGACACATACTCAGCGATAGCCGCAGCTCTCTCTTCACTCAAAGGAAGGAAGCACGGCGGAGCAAACCTGCAGGTTATGAACATGATGGATGACATCAAGGAGCACATCAAAGACTATCACGACGAGGAAGCCATAGAGGCATATCTGGATAAGCTTCTGAACAAGCAGGCCTATGACCATAAAGGTCTCATCTATGGTATGGGACACGCTGTATACTCCTTATCTGATCCACGTGAGAAGGTCTTCAAGGCATTTGTGGAGCAGCTGGCAGCCGCAAAGGGCAGGGATGAAGACATGGCTCTATACAACAACATCGAGAAGATTGCGCCAAAGCTCATCGCCAAAGAACGCAAGATTTACAAAGGTGTCAGCCCGAATGTGGATTTTTACAGTGGATTTGTGTATGAGATGCTCGGCATTCCAAGAGAACTCTACACGCCTCTCTTTGCAGTGGCTCGTATAGTTGGCTGGAGTGCACACAGAATCGAGGAACTAGTAACAACAGACAAGATAATCAGACCGGCATACAAGAGCCTCGTAACATACAGAGACTATGTAGACAGAGCCGACAGATAACAAAAGAGCCCGGCTGGATGACATGAACCGCCTTTATTGCACTTGCAACAAGGTAGTCACATATCATCCAGCCGGGCTCTTTAATTAAATCCATTCCAATCAATCTGGCCTGGTCTAAATCATAATCCTACTTGTTCTTCTCTATAAAATCAAGAAGATCCGATCTTGATATGGCACCGACACTCCTGGATGCCTCAACGCCATCCTTGTACAGTATAAGTGTAGGTACACTGAACACCTTATTTGCCGCTGCAAGGCCTGGATTCTCATCCACATCAACACTGTAGAAATCCACCTTGTCTCCCATCTCATCAGCCACCGCATGAAATACCGGAGCCATCATCTTACATGGGCCACACCAGGCCGCCGAAAAGTCTGCAACTGCGACATTACTCTCCTTTATATCATCAAATCTGTCTTCTTTTACAGTTTTTACCATAGTACATTCCTCCTTCAATCAGACATCAGTCTATTAAATATCATCATTCGTGTATTAGTGTCTCCTGAAATGACTTATATAATCATCATTTACCCGTATCATGTCACATCTAGATTTTCAGGTCAACACCTTTTTATGATTATTTTTTGCATTAAAAAAAGGTAGCACGCTGAGGCGTGCGCAGGTCATCAAGCTAACGCTTGTGACATTAAAAAAGGTAGCACGCTGAGGCGTGCGCAGGTCATCAAGCTGACGCTTGTGACATTAAAAAAGGTAGCACGCTGAGGCGTGCGCAGGTCATCAAGCTGACGCTTGTGACATTAAAAAAGTGCCCTCCGCCGAGGGCGAAAAGCACTTTTTAATCAAATTTCTATATGCCACTGATATCAGTCAAGCAGTCTTTTCATACTGTCCATACTGATCAGCAATGTGGATGAATTGTGGAGCAGAGCCGATGTGGTCGGCTGGATCACTCCCATAACACCCAGAATAATAAGTCCGGTGTTAAATGTCACAATCTTGCGATAGTTTCTGTTTATCCTGTTCATCAGTCTGTTGCTGAGTTCTTTCAATGTGACAAGCTCATACAGATTGTCTGCGCTGACAGTTATGTCTGCAATCTCTCTGGCTATCTCTGCCCCATCACTTACTGCAATGCCGGCATCCGATGCCGACAGCGCCGGAGAATCATTTATTCCATCACCTACCATGATGACTTTTCGTCCTGCGGCCTTTTCATCCTCAACAAACTTCGCCTTGTCCTCCGGCAGAACCTCTGAGTAATACTCGTCAACGCCTACCTGCTCAGCTATCGCCTGTGCTGTTCTCTCACTGTCACCTGTCATCATGACAACCTTGCCGATTCCAAGCTCTTTGAGTCTCTTTACAACCTCAGCAGACTCAGGTCTCACAGGATCCTTGATGGATATGACTGCTGCAAGTTTGCCATCTATTCCCATGAACAGATGTGAATGGGTCTTTGAAAGTGACTCGTACAGCTCTATCTTATCCTCAGGTATCACGCAGCCCTCATCCTCAAATACAAAGTGATAGCTTCCTATAACAACTTTCTTGCCCTCTATGCTTGAAGATATTCCATGAGCCACTACATACTCTACCTTTGAATGCATCTCCTCATGCTCTATGCCCTTTGCAGCAGCTCCAGCTACCACTGCCCTAGCCATGGAATGAGGGAAATGCTCCTCAAGACATGCTGCTATCTTTAACAGTTCATCAGGATCTCTTCCGTCGAATGATACAACCCGCACCAGAGTCGGTGAAGCCTTGGTAAGTGTTCCTGTCTTATCAAATACAATTGTATCTGCATCTGCCACAGCTTCAAGGAACTTGCCGCCCTTTACAGTGAGATGGTGTTTATTCGCCTCCTGGATAGCTGACAGAACAGCTATCGGCATAGACATCTTCAGTGCACATGAATAATCTACCATGAGAACTGCAAGCGTCTTTGTGATATTTCGTGTAAGAAGATATGTGAGTATTGTGCCGCCCAAAGTCCAAGGTACAAGGCCATCCGCAAGATGTTCAGCCCTGCTCTCAAGACCTGACTTAAGCTTCTCTGACTCCTCTATCATAGCAACCACTTTGTCATATCTGCTTGTCTTTCCAGTCTTTACAACTCTTACAACAAGCTCGCCTTCTTCAACCACCGTACCCGCGTATACACTGTCTCCGGCACCCTTGTGGACCGCAAGAGATTCTCCGGTAAGGGATGCCTGATTGACCATCCCCTCGCCGCTTTCAACAACTCCGTCAAATGGAATGACATTGCTCATGTGCACAACTACCAGATCATTCTTTGTGATCTTTGCGCTGTCCATGAGTACATCGCAGTCATCGACACGAACCCATACTTTATTTATATTGAGTGACATGCTTCTGGCAAGGCCACCCACAGATTTCTTGTGTGTCCACTCTTCAAGTATCTCTCCGATCTCCAGCATGAACATGACTGATCCCGCCGTAGCAAAATCATTTGTCAGGATGGATGCTGTTATAGCTGTAGCATCAAGTACAGGAACTTCAAGTTTTCTGTCTGCCAGACACTTGAGTCCCTTTCCTATATATTTTAGTGCCTTGATCGAAGTAAGACAGTATCTAAACGGCATCGGTACTATCCATCGCTTGGTCATATACCAGGCAGTCTTCCAGAAAAGCTTGTCCTCGTACTGTCTGTTCATAACCCTTCCTGACGTCTCCGTCAGATCAGCAGGAACTTCCACTCTATCATAGCCAAATTGTCTGAGTGCATCTAGTACAGCAGTTCTGCCGCCATCATACACAATAATGGCATCGCAGGTTCTATCATGTACCTTTACATCAATTACTCCTTCTTGTCTCTCCAGATAATACTGAAGAATATCGGCCTGTGACATCGTCATGTGGCTCTGTGCCATGTGTATACGCAGACGATTCTTTGTTTCATTTAAAATTGAAAACTTCAAGATATTCGCCTCTTTCTAAACTAATTTCTGGTATTTTACCGATTACTCTTCTACAGCCTCTGCTGTGTCTGCACTGTCAGTCTCTGCTGCCTGGGCATCGTCAAACTCAGCCTCTGCTGCCTTCTGTGCTCTCGCCTCGTTGATATCCTTTGCACCTGCGTAAATATCACCACAGTTCTCCTGAATTGTATTTGCAGTCTTCATCACACAATCCTTTGCTCTGAGAACACCTGCTGTACAATGTGTGTACACATTCTTTGCATCCTTGCTTGAGAGAACCTTGATACCGGCCGTTCCAAATAACACTCCGCCTGCGAAAATTCCAAGTTTCTTCCAATTTACTTTCTTTAATGCCTTCATCATTATTTTGTACTCCTTGATATATAATAATTGAATAATAAACATAAAAAATGCATTCTCCATCTTGTGTCTTTGAAAGAGCCTGCATCTATATATGACCTTATTTTCTGTAAGTATATCACCAGTATACCTCGTTAGTCTAATACAACACCGGCCATTTGCAGGACTTTTTTTCTCAATAAGTATCAATAAGGCACTATTACAATTGCCCGATTTTGTAATGTTGCTTTTTTTCTTTCTATATACTATCTTATTAATATTGATAATCTAATTATTATAAGGAGATTCGTGGCATGGATAATTTTAATATCAAAAGCATACTCGTCATACTGTTTTTATTTTTTATCGGATGCGTCATGGGTTGGTGTATAGAGGTGATCTTCAGAAAGTTTTTCTCCAAAAGCAACCCAAGCCACAAATGGATCAATCCTGGTTTCCTGATAGGACCATATCTTCCATTATATGGCTCCGGTCTGGTAGTTCTTTACCTTTTATCCCTTATACATATAGACGCTGTAGATTCACATCCGATTCTGCAAAAGGTTTTGATTGTCCTCATAATGGCTGTCGCAATGACAGTGGTTGAGTATATCGCAGGTCGCATATTTATCATAGGAATGAATATAAAACTATGGGATTATTCTGACGAATGGGGCAATATTCAGGGAATAATCTGTCCTCTTTTCTCATTTTTCTGGGGTGTGATAGCTGCACTTTATTATTTCTTTCTGCACCCGCATATATTGAATGCCGTGTACTGGCTTGCCGACCATCTGACTTTTTCATTTTTCATAGGATTTTTCTATGGCGTGTTCGTTATAGATTGTGTTGTCTCATTCAACCTTATGAATAAAGTCAAAAAGCTTGCCAAAGAGAAGCAGATCATCGTCCGCGTTGAAGAACTCAAATCAAGGCTTGCCATGGATAGAGAAAAGTTCAAGGAGAAACCGAGTTTCCTGCTCTCCCTTCATGATACCGCATCAATCAGGCGTGCATTTGAAAATAACCCTGAAAGCTTCTCTATAACAAAGAAGATCAAAGAGAAAGCTGAACAGATAGGGGAGGCAATAACCGACGGAATCAAGGCAGCCGGAACCGAGGCGAAAGCGAGAATCGGTGAGACATTAAACAGAAATGACTCATCAGACGTAGCTGACTCAGACCTGTTTGACAATTCTCACAGGAACATAACTGTTCACAATAATAATAATAATAATAACAATAGCAATTCATAATATGTGGTAAATACCCGCATGTACACCTCAAAACTGTGATAACACTGTGGGCGCAGCATGGCCCCTGATTCATTGTCCGCATAAAAATAACCGGATGTAAGCATCATACATCCGGTATATTTTTATAATCTGCCAGAATCAAATAATACATTCTGTATATACCTATCTCTTGATAGTCTTGCCCGTTGCGGCTGCACTTTCACTGCCATTTCTCATAGACTTTACAGTATATGTATAAGAAACGCCTTTCTTCGCACTTCTGTCAGTCCATCCAGTTGTACTTCCGCTCTTGATAGTTTTCACCACTTTGTAACTGCCTGACGCAGTCTTTCTATATATCTTATACGAATCTGCACCGGTTATCTTTGACCATACAACACGGACACCGTCACCTGTCGTTCTCAGTTCCACATTTGTCTTTCGGAGACACCAGACAGCCTGCTTTGAATATGCACCGGTAACTTTACCCTTATACGGCTTTACAAAATATGCGTATCTCACACCTGACGAAACACTTCTGTCTGTATATCTGACAGTACCCGCCTTAAGTTTCTTGATACATCTGTACTTGCCGGAAGAAGTCCTGCGGTAGACCATATATCCATCAACACCTTTTACACTATTCCATGTCACAAGGATTCCAGAAGATGCATTTTTTGTGCTGACCTTTGTGTCAGCTATATAATATTGTGTTCTGGCAGTTCCTGTACCAGTGGTGTATTTATTGAACGCTTTTACAACATAAGTATAATGCATTCCACCTGTAAGTCCTTTGTTCGTCATAGTCAATACTTTTGCTGACGATATAGTTCTTATCAGCCTGTAGCTATTTCGTCCAATTTTTCTGTATACCTTGTATCCTGCAGCTCCGGACACACGGTTCCAGCTTAGTTTTATACCATTTGCAATATTTTGAGTTTTTACAATTGTCTTCGCCAGCTTGAGTTTTGGAATCGTCTTATTCTTTATATATCCACACTTAGAACATGTATATCTGCGTATTCCGGTGGTCGCATATGTCGGTTTCTTTATCAGTTCACTCGTTTTCCATCTATGTGACATACAGGCATTTAGCCGGTAGCTGTTTTTAACTGAACACATTGGATCATACGATACCCAGAATACTATATCTCCTTTTCCATCATATCCCATGGCATATATATTTATACCCTCTGTGTCATAGACAGACCTTATATCATATACGGCATATGCGCTGACACTTGATGCGTCCAGATCTATCCTTCCCACATATCTTGGAGTCGTAAAATATAACATCTCCTGTGCGAGGAACAATGAGCCGTACTGCTTTCCAAGTGATGTACTTCCATCAGGTCCGATCCAGTCTGCATATCCTTTAAATATAGACTTTGTGACACCTGTCTTAAAATTGGACTTGTTTATCTTGTAGGTGGTTGTTTCGGAAGCCTGCTTTATACTATACCAATATCCTTTTCTGTAATATATGACCTTGTTTACCGCATTCCAGAACTGTCCTTTCTCGAACCGTCTGTCATTGTCATTGCGGTACCGCCCCCTCCACACATTTGTTACACTGGTATCATACCTTCCAAGTGAGTATGAACTGTTCGACAGCTTTGTCAGCTTGTTGAGTGTTCCCATACTTATCAGAAAATACTTGTGAAACGACTGTCCCGGAAGATTTGGAACCGGATCATCCCATGTTGCATCAACGTGATACCATTTGCCATCTATGCAGACAACATTCCACGCATGGTTTATATACGTACTCGTGGCTATACCACACGGAACACCTGCCTTTCTTAAGAAATACCACATGGTCTCTGCGTATCCCTGGCATACGGCTTTCTTCTTCACAAGGACTCCATACATATCATACATATGATCACGTCCAGTAACCTGATTGTAACTGGCGAGATCACTTGTGTCATACTCTATTGTTGAAGTGATATATTCATGATATGCGAGAACTATCTCAGCAGGCTTCATTCCTGATGTCTTCACCTGTCTGTTCACCTTTGCTATAGCGGCTGCAAGCTGTTTCTTCTCCGTTGCCGCATTTGGCTTATATGTGATCTTCAGTGATGTGACCTGCCCTGTGTAAATGTTTCGCATATATCCATACTTCGCAACGTACACCAGTTCCGGATGTGCATTTACAATCTTGCCGACAACCGCTGCAACATTGCCTGTGGTAAGTCCCCAGCCGCGCACATCGATTGTGTGCTTAAAGCTGCTCAGAGATGCCACAATCTTTTTCTCCATCTGTGCCTGGCTGACGGATGCAACCGATGCGACATCCTCATCCTGGATATCTTCCTTGGGAAGACCGCCAAACTGCAATATCTCTGAGGTGTCCATCACCTCTTCTACCAGATCCTGCTCCGAAATCTGGCTGTCATCTGAAACCTCTGTGGTATCAACCGCATTTTTCTCATCAGAATATGTCCCATCGTCTGCAAATGCCTGAACCTGACCACCAATTGCCAAAAAAGCCACCAACAGACCAGCCACTACGCCTCTGCATACAAATCTCCTTACCCCCGTAGGTAAACCTATCTTTCTTTCCTGCTCCTCTAACATATAAACTAACTTTTTTATCTTCAATAAAAATCTCCCTTCCAGTACATATATAAACTATCTCTTGAATTTACAGGAAACCGCTGCAGCGCTGACTGATGTTCCATTCACAGACTTTACAGTGTAGTAATATATAACTCCTTTTCTTGCTGTTCTGTCCGTTATCGTGCGCACACTGCCAGTGACTGTCTTTATCACTGTCCAATTGCCTGATGCAGTTTTTCTATATACTTTATATTTTGCTGCTCCTGCCGCCTTTGTCCACGTCAATTTTATTCCGCTGCCAGCAGACGATGCCTTTACAACCGGCGACTTAAGTCTTGTTATCGTACTTGTCGCAAATGTACCTGTCACCTTACCCCTATAAGGCTTCACAGCATACAAGTACCTGACACCCGAAACAGCCTGTGTATCAATATACGACAATACACCCGCTCTTACAACCTTTATTCTGCCCCAGCTTCCAGTTGTAGTTCTCCTGTAAACAATGTATCCGCTGACACCACCGACTTTGTTCCACGTAACCTTTACTCCCGAAGCAGAATTTGAAGTCTTTGCCGCCGCACGTCCAATGAAACAAAGACTTGTCTCTGTTCCATCGCCTTTTTCCTGTCCCACGTAAGCTCTCACCATATATGTATATGTTGTGCCGCTCACCGCAGAACTATCAATGTAAGCAAGAGTGCCAGCATTTCCAATCGCTTTTATCAGCTTATATGACAAACTTCCATTCTTTCTATATACATAGTATCCATCCGCATGACTCTCCCTGTTCCAGGTAAGCTTCACACCTGATGCAGAAGTTACAGCCTTTACAGTTATCTTCTGTAAAGGAAGCCTTGCTATGGCTTCCGTCTTGGTCGTATCACAATTCTTGCAGGTATACAGCTTTGCACCCTCTGCCCTGTAGGTTGGTTCTGTGATTACAACACCGTCATCCCATACATGGCTTGTACATATAAGCTTCTCTATCGTTCCAGTCTTTGTCGTACCACAGTTCTTGCAGGTATACAGCTTTATTCCTGTCTCTGTGTATGTTGGCTCCTTTGTCACGACTCCGCTATCCCACTCATGATTTATACATAAATCAAATGTGTATTCCTCATAGTTCTTTGTATATTTTGTAGAATCACTGGAATCCTTAGTCTTTGTAACATTCGGGGTATCCGCTATAAAGTACACCAGCTTACCATACTGCATTCCAAAAGCATACAAATTGTTTCCTGTTGCGCTGTTATACTTTGTCCGTATATTCACAAGCTCCACCGGATTTGCCGCTGATGCTGTCAAATCTATCCTGTTCAAGCTGTCCGGAGTAGTGAAATACAGATTATTGTCCTGAAGATATATCGAACTGTAAACACCAACGTAATATCTGCCATCAGGGGTTGTCCATTTAGCAGTTCCCGAATATAATACTCTGTTTGTATTTGTCGAATACTGATATTTATTTATATTGAAAGCTGTTTTAGAACTTCCCTCACTTATACTGTACCAGTAACCGTTCTTATAAAACATCGCCTTGTTTATTCCATTCCAAAACCGGTCGCTCTCATAAGATGTGTCCGTTGCAGTCGTATATGTGTCGCCCCACTGTGCGCTCAATATCATATCTGTTCTGTCCACACCGGTTCCTTTTGGATCAGTCAGCGCATTCATAGTGTCAAAGCTGACAAGAAAATAATCGTGATATGACCTTCCCGGCATGTCCCACACAGGATCATCCCAAGTCGCATCTATATGATACCACTTTCCATGGAGCTTAACTATATTCCATGCATGATTTATGTTGCTGCTTGATGCGATCGCACACGAAAGTCCCGCCTTCTTAAGCAGATAAAACATTGTCTCAGAATACCCCTGACATACAGCACTGTGGCTGACCAGCGCACCATACATATCGTATTCGTGGTTGCTTCCCAGGCTATTTGAAAGATATGCATCATACGCATATGAAACCGTGGATGTGAGATACTCGTGATATGCAAGAACTATCTCCTCATCCGTCATTTTGCTGATATCTATCCTGCTTTCGAGATCCTTAATGGCTGCATCGAGTGTCTGTTGATCCTCCTTGGCGTTGTCCAGATATGTGAAATCTATCGCAGTTACTGAATTACCTGCTGTCCAATATGTATATCCTCCGGAAATCCCAATAAACTCCGGATGGGAATTGACAATAGATCTTACCGCACCATTCGTAATGTCCTCTCTTGTAAGTCCAAGTCCCGATACATCTATACGTGTCTCCCACGCCTTGATTCCACTGACGATGCGCTCTTCCAGGGCTGCCGAATCGTATGTGGATGCCAGTGAAGCTGTGCCATTTGACTGTGTGGTAACAACTCCAAGTCCTCCCTTTTGCAGTGTATCATTCAGGTCGTCATGCCATACTGTAACCTGCCCCTCATCCGAACTCACCTGTATCTGCTCAGATGCAAATGCTTTGATCTGCCCACCAGCGAGCAATACTGCAACCGCCGAAACCGCCAAAGCGCAAGTACAAATCCTTCTGCCAAATCTCCTGACCCATGCCGGTTTTATATCGCATTCCGCTGCTTTACACATTTTCATTTTTCTTCCCATATAACTCCTCCTTTTCACATTTTCTCCGTCCGTTCATCCCTCAATTACTTATTATTATATAGTTTTTTGGTCTTCTCCGATAGCTGTTTACCCCACATTTACACATCTTGTAGGAATTGACAATGTGCGCAACTTTGAGCAATCCCATTCCGCGTCCATTCAGCATCATATTTCCCTTATTTTAAGCCGTTCATCATGCAATTTGGTATTGATCTCATAACCATCACCTAAATACATATTTTGTGTGTTTTGCACAAATCTCAAGGTTTTATCAATTATCCATTGAATTATTTGCCTATATATGCTACCTTTTAATCGTAGATTGTGCAACCGTTTGCGCGCCAAGCATTTATAAAAGTTTTTTTAGATATCACCTTTACACAGGAGGTTACATACATTAGATGAATAAGAACAAACTTTTTCCACAGATAAACGGAATATTACACGGCGGTGATTACAACGCTGAACAGTGGCTTGATCGCCCTGATATTCTGGCAAAGGATATCGAGATGATGAAGGAGGCAAAAATGACATCTGCCACTCTCGGGGTTTTCTCGTGGTCGGCTTACGAACCTGTTGAGGGTGAATATCATTTTGACTGGTTGAAGGACGTCATGGATAATTTGTATGCCGCTGGCATTTACACAGTTCTCGCAACACCATCCGGCGGAAAACCTGCATGGATGGCCCAAAAATATCCTGAGATCAGACGTGTGGATTCTTATGATGTCAGGGAACATCAGGGTGTACGTGAAAATCACTGCATGAGCTCACCTATCTACAGAGAAAAGGTCAACAATATCATCTGCCAGCTCCACGCCCATGTGGGAAACCATCCGGGACTCATCATGTGGCATGTGTCAAATGAGCTTGGCGGCGAGTGCTACTGTCGTCTCTGTGTGAAAAGATTTCAGAATTATCTCGCGGAGAAGTTCGATCACGACATAAACAAGCTGAACAAAGCATGGTGGACCACCTTCTGGAGTCACTCATATAGCAGCTTCTCACAGATTGAGCCGCCTTACAAAAATGGTGATTTCAGTATCATGGGACTGAACCTCGAATGGAAGAGATTTACCACATGGAATATGAACGATTACATGAAGTCAGAGATAAAGCTTCTCCGCGAGCTCACCCCTGACATACCTATAACGACCAACTTCATGCAGCTCTACGATGGGCTTGATTACAGACCGATGGCCAAAGAACTTGATGTGATCTCATGGGATTCGTACCCTAGATTCCACAACGACTATGAGAGCCTTGCGGATGTCATGGGACAAAACACATTTGACCATGCAGTCATGAGATCCATGAAAAAGGATAAGCCTTTCATGCTTATGGAGAGTGCTCCGGGGCTTGTAAATTGGCATCCATATAACAAGCTTAAAAGACCCGGCATCCACAAACTGTTCTCATACAACGCCATAGCCTGCGGTTCTGACACTGTTCAGTACTTCCAGTGGAGAAAGGGCAGAGGCTCATTTGAGCAGTATCACGGAGCTGTTGTGGATCATCTGGGAACAAATGACACTAGGATATTCCGGGAAGTAGCGTCTCTCGGCAGTGAACTTGCCGGGCTCTCCGAGATAACCGGAACACTCATCAGATCAAAAGTGGCACTGCTGTTCGACTGGGACAACATGTGGGCTATAGATGACGTCAAAGCATTAGGTCAGGAATCAAAGAAATACCCTGAGACCTGCATGTCCATATACAAGGAACTGACAAAGCGCGGTGTTGATGTGGATGTCATCGCATCAGATGAACCACTTGACGGTTACGATATAGTTGTGGCACCTATGCTCTACATGCTGAGGGATGGTGCGGCCGAGTCTCTCGCTGCATTTGTAAAGAGGGGCGGACAGCTCCTGGCTACATATTTCACCGGCTATGTGGACAAAGATCAGCTCTGTATTCTGGGTGGATTCCCGGGAAATGGACTTGCAGATGTATTCGGAATCGTCAGTGAAGAGATCGATACTCTGTACCCATCCGACAGAAACAGCGTAACTTTCGCAGATGGAAGTTCATGTGAGCTCCGGGACTATGCGGAGATCCTGAGAATTGGAACAGCAGATGTGCTGGGGACCTACGATTCAGACTTCTATGCCGGAAATGCTGCAGTGACAGTGAACAGCTACGGAAACGGAAAAGCCTATTACGTGGCTGCAAGGATAGATTACAGCAAGCTTGGTGAGATCATGGAGAAAATGCTGGTTGATGCCAGAATATCCACCAAGATCCTCCCTGATGGAATACAGTACCACTGCAGATATGCAGATGATGGAACCGCATATGGATTCTACCTGAATAACACAGACGAACCTCAGATCATATCTGAGATTCACGGAACAGACATTCAGACTCAGAATGCAGTTGATGGAAAGCTTGAGCTGCCCCCACTTGGAGTCGCCATCATCAGAGAGAACAATTAAATTTGGTAATAACTTATCTTCCTGTCTTACCATACAGGAAATATAGTTTTTATATTTTGCAGTCTGCCTGTTGCTAAAGCCGTACTTCCTCCCTGGATAATATCTTGATATTTATCCTTTGCGGCCATACAAGACAGGCGGAACATATACCTTAAACCCTTTTTTAAAGGCGGTGATACCTTAGTATTGTGTATCACCGCCCTGTGTTTTTTATCTTTACACATGTATGTTTCAAACATGTCTGTTTCAAATGCGCTATATCATTCTGGATATCGCGTGATCGCATCCGGCGCCATCATTAATTGTCGAGATGTTCAAGCTTATCCTCTATCGCCTTAATCACGATCTTGAGGGCTTTTATTCTTGCATACTTTTTATCATTTGACTCCAGTATGTGCCAAGGTGCAAAGCTTGTGTTGGTCTTCTCAAGCATCTCATCAACTGCCACCTCATAGCTGTCCCATTTGTCACGATTACGCCAATCCTCATCCGTGATCTTCCAGCGTTTCTCAGGTGTGTTCTGCCTGAGTGTGAATCTCTCAAGCTGCGTGTCTTTGTCTATCTGGACCCAGAATTTGATGACGATCGCTCCCCAGTCGTGCAGCTCCTTCTCGAACTCATTTATCTCGTTGTATGCCCGCTGCCAATCATTCTCCGAACAGAATCCCTCAAGTCTCTCAACCATGACTCTGCCATACCATGTTCTGTCAAATATAGCAATATGGCCGGACTTTGGAAGTCTTGTCCAGAATCTCCACAGGAAATGTCTTGCCTTCTCATGCGGTTCAGGGCTTGCTATAGGATTTACCACATAGCCTCTCGCATCAAGCGCCTCAGCAATCCTCTTGATGTTGCCACCCTTACCTGCCGCATCCCAGCCCTCATATCCGATGATGACCGGTATCTTCTTCTGGTAAAGTTCGTTGTGCAGTCTGCCGAGCTTCTTCTGCAGCTTGCCGAGTTCTTCCTTGTACTCCTCGTCCGTGATCTTCTTATCGAGAGACACCTCTGAAAGCTTCGGGATTTTCTTGAGTGCAAATGTATTCTGCAATATAGGTACAGCATGCCCCTGATTGAGCAGCGCAGTCTCTATTCCCTGATTGATGATATCGAGGATCTGAAGTTCTGCCCATTTTCTCTCCTTTGCATCTATCATGTACCACGGAGCATTTGATAGATTGGTGTCATACATAAAGCTGTCGAATGCTTCAAGATACTCATCGTACTTTTTGTTCTGCTTCAGATCATGCTTAGACACTCTCCACTTCGTAGTGTCATCTCCAAGAAGTGTTTCAAGCCTCTTCTTCTGCTCATGTTTATCTATCTGGAAGAAGAATTTCATGACCAGATATCCGTTGTCCGCCAAAGTTCTCTCAAATCTCTTGGTACTGTCAACCCTCTTCCTGTATTCTTTGTCTGACAGGTCTCCGGACATCCTGCCACCCACGATATCCCTCATCCAGCCGCCATCCAGGAATACAAACTCACCCTGCTCTGGTATTCTTGTAAAATACTTATACAAAAACGGTCTGCGTTTTTCCTCGTCCGTGGAATACTTTACCGACTCCACCTGAAAAAATCTAGGATCCATATTCTTGATGATCCTTCCGACAAGACTTCCCTTACCTGCGGCTCCCCAGCCCTCAAATATTACAAATACAGGTATCTTGCCTTCCTTAACCTTGATCTGATTGCGCGTCAGATTCTCTCTGGCGATCTTTAACCTTGCGTCTATCTCCTCATCCGATGGACACTCCGGCTTGTTCCAGTCCTTTAACATGTAACCCACTGCTCCTTTCACATTGTCTCTTCATATGTTTTTATGAATAATATACCCCGATTTACAGAAACAAATGCCGCTTCGCGTCGCGCATTTTTCTTCTTGCTTTTGGCAGACTCGAACCCTCGCGCTGCCGCGCTCCATGTTCGGATCCGCCGAACGGGTTCTCGTTGATATCGCAAGAAAAAAACAAATGCCGCTTCGCGTCGCTTGTTTTTTCTTCTTGCGATATCATTATACTACTTTCTTTTGGGTTGATACATCTGAAAAAACATTAAGATGTGTAAGGAAAATGAATGTTGCGAAGGTAGAATTCATATGA
This sequence comes from uncultured Coprococcus sp., assembly GCA_900548215.1. Classification (GTDB taxonomy): domain Bacteria; phylum Bacillota; class Clostridia; order Lachnospirales; family Lachnospiraceae; genus Coprococcus. The sequence goes on from URJI01000021.1 coordinate 19,176, forward strand.
TATAATGTCAGCAACAATGAAACAAGAAATTCTGACATATGCTTTCCCAAAAGCATAACGAAAACCCCAGTAGTTGGCGCTACTGGGGTTTTCTCCGTCTTTTAAAGGCGACGTACTCTTTGGGCTGATTACCACTTACTTATCTCCGTCCAGCCACTTGCAAATATAGTAGGCTACTATACTTGCCACGACGGAAATTAAAAATGAAACAAGAAGTTCTGTCACTGCGCTCCCCCCTTTCCTAGCCTGTCTAGGGGTGGCAACATCTGTATTGTGACATATTATCTTTTTCTTTTCAATAGGTTTACATAACTATACAAAATGTATAGTTTTATACATTACTACATATAAAATCCCCGGCAGCATACTGACATGTGTCCTGGATTTCAGGTACATATCAAAGGCCACCGGGGCTTAATTATCACTATAATTCTCTATATTATGACAGCTCCAGATCCGGCTTACCATACTCAGCAAGCTTCACATCATATGCCTTGCGCATAGCTGCCTCAAATGGTATCTCCTTCATAGGAGAGTCCAGTCTTTTCAATAGATAATGTACAAAATCAGGATTCTGAATGAGCAGTGGTCCGTGAATGTATGTCGCAATGACTCTATTCTTACAGATTCCCTCATTCATGGTATCTGGATTGCTTCCCTGTCCGATCTCCACCTTGCAGAACGTCATATCCTCCGGTATGCCGTAGGTATGGGCAAATCGGCTGGTGTAACCGATGAGTGTCATATCGTTAAACTTTGCCTTGATGAGAGTGTTGAAACGATTTGGAGCCTGGCGGACTGAGTACATGCCCGGAACAACGCCAAGTCCTGTAACTCTGGTTCCGTCCTCTCTCTTGATGTAATCACCAAGGAGCTCCATAGAGTTGCCAACTAGAAGGAAAAGCGCCTTGCCATCCTTCATGCATGCTGCTATCTCCTCCTTGTACTGCATCAGTCTGTCAAGCACGAGCTCCTGACTCTTCTCGCTCATGGAACACATATATACCATGTCGATGTTCTCTCTCAGAAAGAGAGGCTTCTCGTTAAGTCCTGTTGTCACAAATTCTGCATCCGGCAGACATTTCTGCAGATACATTGTATTTCCCTTGTCACCGTAGAGTGTACATATTTCCGGATATAAAATCTCAATCTTCATTATTTGTCACCCTCCAGTCTCTTGATTATCTTCTTCTTCATCTCGCATGACATTCCATAGTTCTCGCAGTCATACAGGATGTATATTCTGTCAACGCCATCTATAGTCACATCATCTGCCGCAGCAACCTCGCTGAGATTTGTGAGTATCTTCTCCTCCGGGATACCTGCCAGCAGGCATCTCACCTTGTGGTCGTAGCATCTAGGTCCAGTACAGATGACCTGTACAACATCATCACGGTTGAACTGCTCGTACTCCAGATCGTATATCCAGCCTGAGAACTCTATACTTTTCTGTCTGTCCTCGAGATCATCCATCGCAAGAAGGATAGCCTTTTTGCCCTCCTCATTTGCCACATACTCAAATGTTCTGGATGAGGAAACTGCACTCTGTCCCTTTGAGAGTGCCTGAATAACCGTAACACCATTAACTGTGGTCTCATTGTGACGGGAGTCAGGAATATGGATCTGACCCATGAGTTCCTTTACCCTCTCAGCCGAGAGGCCGATCTCGCGCAGTGCCGATATAACTGTAACTTCATTATATATATTGAAGAGAGCTGTGTGGATCAGTGGATAAACTGTCTTCTTGTCTCCCTCCTGTATAGTAATTGTCATCTTCTCTCTGTCTATGTCAGTTGCAAGATACTTCTTGTCCGGGGAGTGAAGGCCGCACTTCGGACATACCACATCACCAATGTGGTGGTATCTGAGGTAATTGTACTTCAGCTTCTCACCGCAGTTAGGGCAGATCTGGTAATCCGCGATAAGGTTGTATGGCTCCGTCTTGTCATCAGGCTGCTTGCCGATTCCATAGAACACTCTGTAGCTGTCTTTCTTCAACATGCTTGAGCAAAGCTCGTCCGCATTCAGGATAACCTTTGCCGAATCAGGGCAGTAAGTATCTATGACACTGAAAATATAATCAGGGTGAGCATTTCTCTTGAGAGAATCTCTGAAAAGTCCTGTCACAACAAGATAATCCGGCTTCACATATGGAAGTATCAGTCTTGAAGCACGCTCATCCACCTCAAATACAGTGGCGTCCACTCTGACCTTTCCTGTAAATGTCAGACTGTTGATGACATTTGTCGTACAGCCTGGAACGATATTGGAACCTGTTCTGTTGCTGACAACTCTTCTTCCATCCTTCTCCAGAACATCTGTTATCAGGTTGCTGCAGGTAGTCTTGCCATTTGTTCCTATGACACATATAGTAAGCGGTGCCTTTGGAGCCTGTGCCAAGAAATCCGGACATATCTTAAGAGCTATAACTCCAGGTGTGTGGGTACCATTTCTACCCAGAAGCTGGATGAGTCCCTTGCTCAGTTTTGCGGCTGCGAGAGCCACATGAAATCTAAAAGATGACATAGCTATTCATTCTCCTTCATATTAAAACTCATGTCATTCTACAACCTTTGACATTGCTTGTCAATTACACCAGCCCATTACAAGCCTATGATTTCGTCTCTTTCCAATGTTTTCTGTAATTTGTCCTACGATATGCACTCGGAGTACTGCCAAACCTGTTTCTGAAGCATTTTGTAAAGTAACTGTTGGACGCAAATGCAAGATACTGGGATATCTCTGTGCAGGAAAAGTCCGAGTAAAGCAGCATATTTCTTGCGGTCTGGAGTTTCTTCTCCATAATATAATCAGAAATTGTCTGCCCAACCTCCTTATGAAATAGTTTGCTCAGATACGAGCGTTCCACTCCCACAAATTCTGCAATCCCTGTAATTTCTATTCTTTCGTGCAGATGATCATACACATAATCCATCGCCCTTACACAATGCGGTGATATAGCTGCTTTCTTTTTCACCCTTTTCATCCGTCTGGCATAGTCCATGATCAACTGATTATGTACGTTTATGATCTGCTGTTTAGTCTGCGCCTTGTCCAGCTTATTAATATAGAAGTCACTGAGATTGTAGCTCTCCATCTCTTCCATGCCCTCTTCTATGCAGAATCTGGATATCATCGCCACTAGTACTATCTCATGATATCTCTGATTGCGAATCTTATCATCTGACAATATGCCCCTTGCAGCAAGGACCGCCTCATCCTCCTCCCCAGTCTGCAGCATACCTGACACTGCCTTCACATCGCCACTGCTCACAAGCTGGTAGAAATCCAGCTCGTTGTCGTATGTGGAATGTGCCAGTCCATATTCCCTCTGCACAAATTGCTGCTTTACTATCTCATCCGATATCTTCATTGCCTTTCTGCCCTTCCTCTGTGATATTCATATATCTCTATCACACATTTGTTATATAATTGACACATTTATTATATCCTCTTATCAACGCAAATGCTACTATAAACTCACAGAAAGCGAAACAGACAAATGCTCATGAACAGACAAATGAGCGCAATATATAATTTATTATTTCACAGGAGGTTATGGTTTATGAGAACTTTAGACGGATTCAAAAAAGGAGTAAACTTAGGCGGATGGCTTTCACAGGGACCACTTGACAAGGAGCATCTTGACACATTTATCACAGAAAATGACATTGCGAGAATAGCTTCATGGGGACTTGACCACGTTCGTCTTCCTATTGATTATGATAATTTCGAAAACGAGGACGGAAGTGATAAGGAAGACGGCTACTCTTACATCGACTCCTGCATCAGGTGGTGCAGAAAGTACAAACTCAACATGGTCCTTGACCTGCACAAGACATATGGATATATATTTGACGACGAGGCTCATCTTCTTGAATTCTTCCATGAGAAACCTCTTCAGGATAGATTCTATGGAATATGGAAAAAGCTTATAGACAGATATGCAAAGGATGCAGACATAATAATGTTCGAGCCGTTGAACGAGGTCGTAAGTCCAACCGTTGTAAACGAGTGGAACGAAATATCAAGCAAATGCATCGAGATCATCCGTGCGAAAGCACCTACTGCCAAGATCCTGCTCGGTGGGGTTGGCTACAATGCTGTTACATCTATAAAACTTCTCCCTCATCACAACGATGAGAACATAGTTTACAATTTCCACTGTTACGAGCCAATGGTATTTACCCACCAGTCTGCTTACTGGGTAACAGGTATGCCTTCAGATTTCCATATCGAATATCCGGGGGATTTCAATGACTACATGGAGAAATCCCGCCAGATCGAAGGGTGTATGCATGGGGCCATCACTGAGAGTAGCCTTGGACTTAATTCCATCGGACCTGATTTGTTCGAAAAAATGTTCCTCGACGGTATCAAGGCTGTTGAAGAAAGAGACGGTTTTATGTACTGCGGCGAATATGGTGTTATAGATCAGGCACCACTTGACGGAACTCTGAACTGGTACAAAGATATCCATTCTGTATTTGAAAAGTACGGAATAGGCCGCGCAGCATGGAACTACAAGGAAAAGGACTATGGTCTTTGTGGCGAACATTATGCCCCGATCATAAATGAGCTTGTAAAATATATGTAATAACAACGTATAACCTTCCATTTATCAACTATGAGAAACACGCTTCGCGAGTTTCTCAAGTTATCGCGGCAGTCGCCAAAGTCTCGTGCAAGCACGGACTTTGGCTCGTTGCTCGCGTAAATAAAAGCCGGATCCATAGCTGCGTGGTCCGGCTTAAATTTTTATCTTACACCTTTATCTCAAATGTCTCCTTGTAAAATCAACCTTGTTAGGCTACAATCAAATTGTATGTGTTTCATGCAAAAATTTTACAATTTACAGGAGAGAAATGATGGCAGCATCAAAACGAATCAATTATATAGATCTTGCAAAGGGTATCGCAATACTATGTGTTATCATAGGACACACGTTTTCAGCCTACGACAAAGGCAATATACTGGTTCAATTCATATATTCATTCCATATGCCATTGTTCTTTATCCTCTCGGGATGGTTTGCCAAGGAAGACAACGTGGCTGTGAGACCAGCGATCTTGAAGAAGGCAAAGCAGCTTCTCATTCCTTATCTCATAATCAACATAATAAAATACATAATCAAAATCGCAGTATATGGCTTTACATCAAAGGGGCTGAAAACCTTTATCATATCACTTATATATGCAAACGGAGCTTCAGACAAGACAAATCTGTGCATGATACCACATCTGAAAATTGTTGGTATGTCATGGTTCCTCATCGCCCTGTTTTTCTGCCAGATAATATATATATGTCTGAACAATTTCTCCCAAAAATATAATATATCTCTGGGGATGATGGTAGTTATGCTCGGTCTGACAGCATTTGGCCTGAACGATACTGTATGGCTTCCATTCTCTCTGCAGCCTGCCATGGGCGGACTTGTATTCTATTACGTCGGACATATGATGAGAAAGAAAGAAATCCTTGAAAAAAAGCCTTCAGAAATGACCTGGCCGATGGTTGTAATCGCCGCCTTTCTGTGGCTGAGTGCAATACTCTTCCACACCGTCGGAATGCACGCCAACTCATATCCTGGAATGTACTCTTTCCTGGGAGCTATATGCGGAACTTACTTTATAGTCCAGTTCTCAAAGCTCATTGAAAAGACTCCGGCTGTTGGCAGCTTTCTTATATGGTGTGGCAAGAATTCCATATACATCTACGCAATACATGCCATGGATGTACAGGCACTTAAGATAATGAAAAAAATAGCACTTGACTATATAGTACTGCCATCAACGAAGGGTGCACTTCTCATGACAGCAATGAGAATCGTTTTCATCCTCATAACAGCTTCACTGTTCATACTTATAAAAAAAGGTGTGCACCGTATGCGCACACCTAAGGTTATATCTCAGAATTAATACTGCACAGTAAATCTGATGAAATTTTCAGATCTTACTCTCAATACTTCACAGCATTCGCCCTGGTAAGGAGAGTGCAGACCTCAACTCCTCTGGTGAGTGGGAACATATCAACAGGTGTCATACGGATCACCTGATAGCCATGCTTCGTCATGAATGTCAGGTCCCTTACAAGGCTTTCAGGCCCGCAGGATATATATACCACTCTCTTTGGTGACAGGGTTACCACAGACGACATGAATTCCTCTGTACTTCCAGATCTCGGCGGGTCCATAAACACAACATCTATATCGTCGCCCTCGTCCGCTACATCAACCATAAATCTGCCAGCATCATTGCTGTATATATCCACATTCTGAATATTGTTCATCTTCACATTTATCCGCGCATCATGTACTGCCGCCTCATTAAGCTCCACACCAATGACCTTCTTCGCACGGTCACAGGCTGCTATACCTATAGTTCCAATACCACAATATGCATCGATCACAGTCTCTTTCTTCTTGAGATCAGCGTATTTTATGGCACGACCATACAGAATCTCTGTCTGCTCTGGATTCACCTGATAAAAGCTGCCCGGTGATATTCGGAATCTTTTGCCACACAGAATATCCTCTATATAACCTTTACCATAGATGACCTGATTTCTGTCACCTATGACCATACTGGTATCTTTCATATTAATATTCTGGACAACCGTCGTTATCTCTGGGTGCTCACCAACAAGAACCTTTGTCAGATTCTTTTTTGATGGAAATACAGGCGATGCGGTAACTATGATAACCATGATCTGTCCAGTCTTTCTTCCAACTCTTATCTGCAGATGCCTGATGAGTCCGGTTCCTGTATCTTCATTGTATATCTGCAGCTTGAATGACTTGATCAGTCCGGCAAATGTCCTGACGATCGCTGCCGCCTTCTCATCCTCCACATAACAGTTCTCTACTGGAAGGATGTTGTGTGTTCCTTCCTCGTACACGCCTGAAATTATCTCTCCGCTCTTCATTCTTCTGAACGCCGCAGTGACCTTATTTCTGTAGTGATATGGATTCTCCATGCCTATTATCTTGTCCACAGGACCAAATCCGCCAAGCAGACCATCTATATACTTCTGTTTCTCGACAAGCTGCTGTTCATATGGCATATCCACATACTGACAGCCACCGCACAGATGGGATATCGGGCATTTGCTGTTTGGGTTTGGCTTATATTGTGATGAATGTACCTGCCTTGGTTTTCCCTGTACAGTCTTACCTTTGCTTCCTGTTTTTATTTGTTTCTCTCCGCCTGTCACGTCATACTTTTTTCTGGAAGCTTGAGACTTATTTGTATTCGGTTTTGCAGGATCTTTATACGCTGTCTTTTTTGTTGCGGCGTTATCTGCCCTGTTGTTCGCCACTCCACTTTTCCCAGATCCGCTATGTGACTGTCTTTTTCTTTCATTTACATTGCCACTCATTTTATCTCCTTATGAAATGTTATTGTGCAGACGCATGAAATGCGCTTCGCGCGGCGTCTGCGTGCTTCTTAAGGAATCCTCCCGCTTACGCGGGTCCCTCCTTATGAAATGTTATTGATTGTCTGGTAACACACCTCGCCCATGACCGCATGTCCGTCCTTGTTCGGATGTATGTCAAAGTTGGTTGTCACACCTTCACCATATGCCGCATTTACAAGATTGTTGGGATTGATCTCAAATGCCGTGTACCAGTCACCTACAACACACCCCTGCGCCTTAGCTATATCATTTATATTCTCATTGAGTCTCTTCACCAGGTCATCTGTAAATCCTGCAAGTGTAAGGGTCTCTCCCTCAACCGCTAGATCCAGATCCACATTCCTATATGGATTATATATAGTAAACATGATTATCTTGGCATGATCATTCTTCTCTCTGAGCGCCTTGATGATCGCCTCTGTATTCTCCCTGCACAGCGCCAGACTTCTCTCTTCATCAGCACACACTGCCGCATAGTCGTCAGCCGACAGAACATTGCCCGCAAGATTTGTGTATATCAGATTATCCGACGCGTGAAGGACATCATTTGCCCCGATATCCACGGTAATTACATCCGCATAATCAAGCATGCCGATCTCGCCGCCATTTATCATATCAAGGAGTTCACCACTGGTAAGCCCGTTCACACCATAATTCCTCTCAGTGCATTTGATCCCAGCCGCATTTAACTTCCTGGCTGCCACCGCCGAGAACCTGTTCTTCTCCGCATCGGCAAGTCCGTATCCCTTCGTCAGGGAATCGCCAAGTGCCACATATATCATTGTCCTATCATCCTTTTCTGTCTGGTTCGATGAATCATCGCTGTTTTTATCGTCCATGCCTGATAATTCGTTACCACTTCCATCATCTATGTTCGCAGCCTCGGCGACATCATCTTTTTTTGTCTCTGTACCCAAGTCTGCCTTTTCCGAACCGTGATCTTCCGTCTGTTGTGAGTCTGTCTTTTCTGCTGCCTGCTCCTGTGCAACTGTCTGTCCACTGCCAGATGCATCATAACCATTTTTGTCATTTGCACCGCAGCCCGCCATCATCCACATGCCGCAGAGCACCACACAGAGCATGCAAAGCTCAATCAACCTGCGTCTATATATCACTCTATCACTCCTATTCTCCAGTGAGCGTCACCTTGATCATATCGTGGTGAACCGCTTCAAGAAACTTTCCAAATATATCCTTCGTCCTGACCTTCATACTTGATGTGTTCACACACGGATGGCATCCAAGATACTCGCCCTTCATAACATCCTCATCAACAAGCAGCTGCACATGATTCTCATGGTCATTCATGAGACCCATGACGCTGACCGCCCCCGGCCTGATATCCAGATACTTCTCCATATCCTCCGGCGACGCAAATGAAAGTCTCGCGCTGCCTATCTGCGATGTGATCTCCTTTGTCTTGAACGGCTTGTCGCCCGGCATCATGAGCAGATAGAACTGTGTCTTCTGCCTGTTGCACAGAAACAGATTCTTACAAATGGTTGCCCCAAGCACCGCATCTATCTCGCTGCAAACTTCCATTGTGTCTGCTGGTGCATGATCTGTGCGCCAATACTCTATGCCGTGATCATCAAGGAAATCATAAACTCTGATCTCCCTCTCAAGTCGTCCTTCATTTGTATCCGGTCTGCCTTTATATAATTCCATTTGTGTGCCCTCCGTTGGTGGTTTATATATTCGTCTTCTCTAGTCATTATCATGTCAAAGAACTATTTGCGTATATATATTTTCTCTCATGCGTTTATGCGTAAATCATATCACGTTTTCCGCGGCGTTGCTATATAAAACAAGCAATATAAAATCATGCCTTCAAGAGTGTGAATACATACCGGCAATACCTTGTCAGAATAAAAAGGAACAATCTGACAATATCAAATGCACCTGCGTTCAGCTGGTGCACTCAATAATATCCCATTGTTCCCATTTTGATAATATTATCTACAACCTATTGCCTTGCCTGAGATAATCAAGAAAGCCCTCGCATCCCTGACACACATCCCTGTATGTCTCATCAAATCGTCCCGTATACCACGGATCAGCTATAGATTGTCCATGCCTTCCCGCATAATCGAGCAGCAAATGTATCTTGTCCTGATCGTCCGGACCGGTTATGCGCATCACATTCCTCACATTTGCTGTATCTGCGCAGAGCAGATAATCATAATATTCATAATCCTGCCTTGTAACCTGCCTGGCTCTCTTGCCACTAAAATCTGTATAAGCCGTCTTACCTATGCCATGCGCCCTCAGAACTTCCTGCGCCGGCGGATATATCGGATTGCCTTTTCCGCCCCAAATCTCCTCAGTGCTGGTGGCCGCAGAAGCTATATCAAATTTATCTGCTATGCTGAGTTTTTCTACCATGTCCTTGAGGACGAACTCGGAGATGGGGGAACGGCAGATGTTGCCATGGCAAACGAAAAGTACTCGAATGCTCATAATTTCTCCTTTCAAAAGGCGCTTTCCTGCTGCCATTTGCAGCGTTTTGCGCGGTGTTAATTTTTCTTTATGTATCGGTCATTTCTGTACATAAGATGCAAATCTTAGCAAAATTTTGCAAGATGTGTACAGCAATCGTAGTAGAAACGGAGTAAAAAGCGGGTGGGGGTACTACTCAAGAATATCTGGTAATTCAGGAATGCATCGTTTTGCATTAATATATGCAATTATTTTTCCTACTCCTGTAATAGAGAACGCACCACTAATAGAATTCCACCATTCCTGCAATGTTTTTAGTGGTTCATGTTCATCAAGCAAATTCATAAATCTTTCTTTCACTTTATTCTGTAAATCGACGTTCTTCTCATATAAATTTATTACATCCCTTAATGCTTCTATCTCTCTTTGATTTATTGATCGTGTACCTAGATTATTAAATATAGATAAACTATTAATATCATCAAGATTTCCAATCTCTAAACGCACATAATCATCCAAAAAAATATTGTCAACTAAAATATTTTTATTTAATCCAATACTTTGTATTATCTGTAATGCACTTTCATATTCTTCTGTTCCTTTCTTTATTCCAACAGACACATATCCATCAAATCTTCTTGTAAAAATATCTTCTATCTTATTCATTTGAGAAAATGGTGTAATTCTGATAACGCCCAATATATCAAGATGATCCAACCAGTTCAAATTACTTGGTAATGATTCATAAATAAGAGCATTATACATTTGACTTAAAACCTCTATACCTTCTTTTGCATTACCTGTGGCTGGCCGAAAATGGTCAAGAACAAAAGCTATTGTCAGTGCGCACAACGCATCATTATCTATTGTGTCAATAATATCTACAGCCTTTACTATTCCAGCACGATTTTTTCTATCATTACCTTTTTGAACATGACATACTAACAACTCTGTCAACAAATCATAATCATTTTCTCGTTCTGTAATTGCAGCCTTCTGCTGTGCTTTTCTGAGTAAAACCTGAAATGCCGGATCTGCAAACGCCGGCAACAATCCCTCGACTTGATTGATTTGAGGCATAATTCTTTCTTCAAGTTTATTAACTCTCTCTGTTGCTATCTTTTGTGCTTCCTCCGTATAATTTGCTAGTGCCTGGGGTATCATTTCATTAAATACAGCTCTTGCTCTTTCTTCAGTTATTCCTGCACTATTAATAATAACATTGCCAATTTGTATCTGTTGTGAATCTTTACCCGCCTTTTGTAACTGATTAACTTCTTCCATTTCTAACACCACCAATCTGCGTTTGCTTTGCATTGTTTTTTGCTTTCTGTTCCATATTTACATTTACGTTATAAGATGTATTTGTATCATCTGACTCACCATTTAGTTCAATTGTTTGATTTTGTTCTGATGAATTTCCAGCCTTCTGAATTAATTTTATTTTTTTATGAATTCCTATTTTATACCCCGTAAAACCACCTATTATTGCACCTGCAATAAGTGACACAATAGTTGAACCTATTCCATCAAAAAACCACTCATACCACATATAAATACCTTCTTTCTATCCACATAAAATAAGCCAAGCACAATCGCCTGGCTTGGTTCCAAATATAATATTGTTTCTGGCAACTCTGCTATTTTTTATTTTACTACAAAATCACAGATACAGCGACTTGATTTCTCATCAAATTGCCTTAAACATCCTCTGCGACACCGGCTTCTCCCCTTGCGTCCGTTCCAATTCCTTTCTGGCATTCTGCAGATCTTCCAGCCGCTTCAATTCATCCTCTGCATCCTCAAGGCCCAAATGCGTATAAGTGTTAAGCGTAACCCCTATATCACTATGCCCCATAAGGTACTGCAGCGTCTTCGGGTTCATTCCAGATTTCGCCATATTACTGCAATACGTGTGGTGGCAAATATGCGGCGTAAAAACTACTATTCACCAGCTATTTCTCGCGTCATTGATTATATCTATCATGGAA
>URJI01000022.1 GCA_900548215.1 uncultured Coprococcus sp.
ATGTCTTACTGTTATCTTTCCCTGATTGTTACGACCAGCAGTCTTGCTTGTTGAAACAACAAGTGACTTCTCTGGAGCACTCTTTGTGATCTCTGAGAAATCAAGGCCGGTCATATTTCTTCTGGAAGGTGTATATGGGTTATATGTCTTAATTCCCATTGTTGTTCTCCTTTCGGTTCAATTTATTCTCACGCTTTGATTGCGTATACATCTTTTATGATGAGCAGCTATAATGTTCAGCCACCCATGGCTATATCTTAAAGTCCCTCGAAGATCTCGATGTCCTTGCTGTCAGCAGTAAGCTGAACGATAGCCTTCTTGTACTTAGCTGTGTTTCCAAAAGTCATTCCACGTCTCTTTGTCTTGCCATCGTTGTTCATTGTGTTGACCTTTGCTACCTTTGTTCCTTCGAACATCTTCTCTACAGCTTCCTTAACCTGTGACTTGTTTGCTAATGGATTAACAAGAAATGTGTATTTCTTGTCAGCCATAGCGTTCATGCTCTTCTCTGTGATCACCGGCTTAAGTATAACGTCATAATATTTGATATCTGCCATTATGCGTACACCTCCTCAATTGCTGCAACAGCTTCCTTTGTAAGAACAAGCTTCTCATACTTGAGAATGTCATATACGCTAAGTGAATTAGCAACTGTTGTCTTAACTGTTGGAATGTTGTTTGCTGAAAGAACAACGTTATTGTTCTTATCCTTTGTTACTACGAGAGCCTTAGGAGCTGAAAGCTTTGCAAGAATCTTTGCAAATACGCTTGTCTTAACCTCCTGGAGCTCAAGCTTATCTACTACTACAAGCTTATTCTCAGCTACCTTTGATGAAAGTGCTGACTTCATAGCAAGCTGCTTTTCCTTCTTATTCATCTTAACTGAATAATCTCTTGGCTTTGGCGCGAATACAACTCCACCGCCTGTCCACTGTGGAGATCTTGTTGAACCCTGTCTAGCATGACCAGTTCCCTTCTGTCTCCAAGGCTTTCTACCACCACCAGAAACTTCTGAACGTGTCTTAGCGCTCTGTGTTCCCTGACGGTTGTTGGCTAACTGACCAACTACAGCCTTATGCATTATATGCTCATTTATCTCTACACCGAACACTGCGTCATTGAGTTCTAATGTCTCAACTTCATTGCCTTCGATGTCATAAACCTTAACTGATGCCATTGTTGTCTCTCCTTTCCAAAGCCCTATTTACCAGACTTTACTGTATCTTTAATCATAACCAATGACTTCTTTGGTCCCGGAACAGCACCCTTAACCAAGATTACATTGTTCTCAACATCTATTTTAACTACCTCAAGGTTCTGGATTGTAACTCTTACATTTCCCATATGTCCAGGCATCTTCTTACCCTTGAACACTCTACCCGGAGTAGTTGCAGAACCGTTTGAACCTGCATGTCTGTGATACTTTGAACCATGTCCTGAAGGACCTGACTTAAGGCCATGTCTCTTAAGACCGCCTGCGTATCCCTTACCCTTTGACTTAGCAGTAACATCAATCTTGTCGCCAGCAGCAAATACGTCTGCCTTGATCTCTGCGCCAAGCTCGTACTCAGCAGTGTTCTCAAGTCTGAACTCTCTGTAGAAAGTCTTTGGAGTTGTTCCTGCCTTCTTAGCATGACCAACTTCTGCCTTACCAGCACCATGTGGATTTCTGATAACTTTCTTTCCTGATACGTCCTTTGTTGTTACTCTTTCTTTCTTCTCGCCGAATCCTACCTGAATTGCATCGTAACCGTCATTCTCAACTGTTTTGATCTGGGTTACAACACATGGACCAGCCTGTAATACTGTAACTGGTGTTAATACACCGTTCTCGTCGAAAATCTGTGTCATTCCGACTTTCTTAGCTAATATAGCCTTCTTCATTTCTGTTTCCTCCTAATTTAATTCACAGCGGATTGCCTTGCAATCATACTAAATTACATCCGAAGATGCATTAGGTACTGTTATTTAATTGTTCTTTGCGGTTTGTTTTGAATTAGTCCGCATCTAATTGGTTTTCATTACTTGTTGCCTGATTATTTCATCTTTACATCGATGAATACACCAGCTGACAGATCGATCTTCTGTAATGCATCAACAGTCTTCTGACTTGGTGCCACAACATCGATAAGTCTCTTATGAGTTCTCTGCTCAAACTGCTCTCTTGAGTCCTTATACTTATGAACTGCTCTTAAGATTGTGATCTTCTCAATCTTAGTAGGCATTGGAACTGGTCCGCTAACCTTTGCACCAGTCTTCTTAACTGTATCAACAATCTGTGCTGCCGCCTTGTCGATAAGTTTGTGGTCATAAGCCTTAAGTGTAATTCTCATAATCTGATTTGCCATAAAAAAAGCCGCCTCCTTTTCGCACTTAATCTTAGTACAACAAGTGGTGACTGTACACTCTCCCGTGTGTGTCCTAAGCTAAAACCCAGAACCATCACGTCGTTTCTGCCCTTTCGGCAGACAGTTATGGTACAGTGACTTGTCGCCAGTTTTGTAAATTGACATTCGCTCCACGAAAAACCTGCATCACATTGATACAGCAACCTCCGCTTCACAGCTATCATGTCACAGCAAATTCGATTATATACTAGGGATTCTGTTAAATCAAGACTTTTCTCAAAAAAAGCTCACAAAATTTCAAAGTTAATTTTGTGCACTTTTTTCGCTCAATTTGAACGTTCTTTTCATCTGTACACCCTTGTTGCCATATATCGACAATTTGGAAAAGCTGAGTATGAATCCGTAATCCGAATGATATCCATAATTTCCGATAGCAAAACCAGGGAACTCTGCCTCCAGCGCTCCAAATAGTTCAGTCATATCATCTATCTTATATTTTTTCTCCGTCATATATGTATATATGAATTTCTCTACGACATCTCTGTCATCGATCACTTTTATTACAAGCTTGTCTGATTCATCTGTCTGAACAATAGTTCCAGGCACATTCTGCTGTACAAGCGTCGCGAAATGCGTATATCCATAGTTTCTCACATCGAAGTCCGGATACTTTCTCATTATACCCTCATACACCTGCGAAGCATCAGCTTCACTTCCTATACTCTTATAATAGGAAGAAACCGAATATATCTCCCTTGCTATCTCATCCATGCCGACTACAGCTGCAGTACATTTCTCGCCAGCTACAACCTCTGTATATATAAATCTATTGCCCGCCTCAACCAGCGTCCTGGGAGTGTCACACCTTCCCATCAGCACAGTATCAACACCATCAAGATTCAGTTTTTCCACAACCGGTATGAATGCCGTATCCGAAGCGGCTATATACACCCTGTCCACGTTTGCCTGTTCCATATCGATAATGATGTCTACAGCCATCGCAACTCTCTGTTCCTCTATCGTATCGTAATTTACGGCACAGGTTGTAAGTCTGCACCTTTTAAGCACCTCTCTGCCAATATCGCCGCCAAATATCTTCCTTATAACAACATCATCCGATCTGTGGATCTCATCGCAGATCGCTGGTATCGTCTTCTCTTCTGTACTATTTCCATCTATATATAATGCAGCTCTCATCTCACATCCCCTTTTTCCGTATATTATATGCCTTATATCCTGCCGTCATCTTTCAGCATCTCCATAAGTGTCTGTTTTACGCCAAACTCTTCACATAGATTCTCCGCCTCAGTAAGTACTCTCTTTCTCTTTTGCTGTGACACATTTTTCTTCACAGCACGTATAAGCAGATTTTTTGGAGAATGTGCAACATCAATAAATTCCATCACATCAGTTTTGTAACCACACGCCTCAAGCATAAGTCCTCTGATGGAATCCGTCATAAGCGCCGCCATTCTCTCTTTCAAAATCCCGTAATGCGTTATAGCTGCAAGCTTATCCGAATGTATCTGCCTGTTAAGCTCATGCTGACAACACGGAACCGAAAGAATATAGTCCGCATTCCAGCAGATCGCATTGTACAGCGCATAGTCTGTCGCCACATCACACGCATGAAGTGTCATGACCATGTCTATATCCATATCAGTTTTATAACCGTTTATATCTCCCAGTTCAAATCTAAGTCCCGTATACCCAAATTTCTCAGCAAGCCTGTTGCAATCCTCTATCACCTGAGTCTTAAGATCAAGTCCGGTTATGTGAACATCCAGGTGTTTCACCTCATGCAGATAATAATACACAACAAATGTCAGGTATGATTTACCACATCCAAAGTCCAATATATTAATAGAAGATTTATTGTAACTTTTCATGACATCATCCACGATCTCTGCAAATCTGTTGATCTGCTTGAACTTATCATACATGGAATTCACAACTTTGCCATCCTTAGTAAATATACCGAGGCTGACAAATACCGGTATATCCATTCCTTCCTCCAGGATATACTTTTTCTTTCTGTTGTTGCCTGCTATCGTGATGTTTTTTCCTTCAGTCTTCCTCTTATTCACGGCAAGCTTTCCCTTCTTTGAGATCTTCACATCCCATTCTTCTCCAACCGCAAATGCATTTACCTGCCTGTAGCCACTATACAGTTCACTCGCCAGACAATCTCCAAATGAACCCTCTTCAACGTTCTCATAAAATACCTGTTTTTCGGTATACCTGCCTATCTGATAACAGCGCTTCCCGCCAAGGACCTTCTTCTCGAATACACATTTTTTATATTCACCTCTGCCGCCACTGAGCACAACCTTATACGGCGCCAATTCTGTCAGACTGTCAATCAATTCTTCCATATATTCTCCTATTCACATTTATTGCAGCGTCTTTACCTTGACGCTCCGCACTGATACAAGTATAATCTAAAAGATATATTTTTTGAAGCAATTTCTGTGACGCATACCGCATCACAGCATACATAAAGCATAGATTCAGGAAGGAATAAACACATGTGGATAGCAGATGGATGGAAAGATTATGAAGTTATAGACTGCTCCGACGGAGAGAAGCTTGAGAGATGGGGCAAATATATACTGCTCCGCCCAGATCCTCAGGTTCTATGGAGCACCCCAAAGAAAAATCCAAACTGGAACAAACTTAACGGACACTACCACAGAAGCAACAAAGGCGGCGGGGAGTGGGAATTCTTCAATCTGCCTAAGCAGTGGACAATAAATTACAGAGATCTCACATTCAACCTGAAACCATTCAGTTTCAAACATACAGGCCTGTTTCCAGAACAGGCGGCAAACTGGGACTGGTTCAGCAAGATTATAAAAGAATCCGGCAGAAAAGATGTAAAGGTTCTGAACCTATTTGCCTACACAGGAGGCGCAACCTGCGCCGTAGCAAAAGCAGGAGCAGCAGTGACCCACGTCGACGCCTCAAAGGGAATGGTCACATGGGCAAAGGAGAACGCTGTTTCGTCAGGTCTTGCAGATGCACCGATCAGGTGGATTGTTGACGACTGCGTAAAATTTGTCGAAAGAGAGATCCGCAGAGGCAACAAATACGATGCGATCATCATGGATCCACCATCATATGGAAGAGGTCCCAAGGGTGAGATCTGGAAGATTGAGGAAAAGATACATCCTTTCATCCAACTTTGCAGCAAACTGCTGAGTGATACCCCCCTCTTCTTCCTTGTAAACTCATATACTACAGGACTTGCGCCAGCGGTTCTCACATATATGATTTCAACAGAGGTCAAGGCCAGATATGGCGGCCACGTCGTCTCAGATGAGATCGGACTTCCGGTGTCAGATACAGGGCTTGTACTCCCGTGCGGGGCAGCCGGAAGATGGCAGAAATGATCCGGCCCTGTGCATATAGTGGCTAATGCTATAGCAATGGGCAAAACGATTTATACATCAGGTCAACGTTCAGGAATAAATATATAAACGAAAATGCAGTATATACAATTCACGATACCGAATTGCATATACTGCATTTTATCTTATTTTTCTACACAGCATCTTTCTTCTACACCGTCACATCCGCAAATTCATATCGTATAACCTTTGCAAGATCAGCAGGTGCAATCTCTATCTGATATCCAACTTTACCAGCACTCACATACATTCTATCAAGATCCCTGGCACTGGCATCAATAGTTGTCCTGAAAAATTTCTTCATTCCTATAGGGGAGCAGCCACCGTGAATATAACCGGTAAGCGGCAGAAGTTCCTTCGCCTTTAACATGTCTATTGATTTCTCTCCAACTGCCTTAGCCGCTTTCTTGAGATCAAGCTCTTCCTTGACCGGGATCACAAACACATAATTTATCCCGGATTTCGCAACCGTGACCAGAGTTTTGAACACATACTTCGGATCCTGTCCCAGGATTGCTGCCACTTTTTCTCCGTTGGTCTCCCCTGTCTCGACATAACAATAGTGATTATAATTTATTTTTTTACTGTCAAGTATACGCATGACATTCGTTTTTTCCTCTGTCTTTGAAGTTTTATTTTTATCCTTCATAATTAAATATCCTCTCTATTCGTCAAACAGCGCTTCAACCAGACCGTCAGTCAAGTTGAAGCGCTGTCATCTACACTATTATCTCTCTTCCATGGAAAGATATTCTCTATGTGTTCCAACATATTTGTATGCCGGTCTGATTATCTTGCCCGCATTTACAAGCTCCTCTATTCTGTGAGCTGACCATCCCGCAATTCTTGCAATTGCAAATATAGGTGTGAACAACTCGATAGGTATTCCAAGCATGGTGTATACAAAACCACTGTAGAAATCCACGTTCGCAGATATGGTCTTTGCACTGCGTCTTCTCGCTGCGAGAAGTTCAGCAGATATACGCTCAACCTCTGTATAAAGCTTAAACTCCTTCATGCGGCCCTTCTCCTGTGCAAGCTTCTCAGCATATCCCTTAAGTATTCTTGCACGCGGATCAGAATTAGTATATACAGCATGTCCCATTCCATATATGAGTCCGGAATGATCAAATCCTTTTTTGTCTAAAAGGCCTGTGAGATATTCCTCAAGTGCAGCTTCATCATCCCAGTTTTTTACATGGCTCTTCAGATCATCAAACATCTGCTGGACCTTAAGATTCGCGCCACCATGCTTAGGTCCTTTGAGTGAACCTAACGAACTGGCAACAGCTGAATATGTATCAGTACCTGTGGACGATACTACATGTGTAGTAAATGTCGAATTGTTACCACCACCATGCTCAGCATGTATCACAAGGCATATATCAAGAACCTGTGCCTCAAGTTCTGTATATTTCTTGTCACTTCTTATCAGTCTGAGAAAATTCTCTGCTGTAGAAAGTCCCGGCTTTGGATTGTGTATTACAAGACTCATATCATGAAAATAATGCTTATATCCCTGATATCCATAAGCTGCAATGATCGGAAACTGAGCAATCAGCTCCATACACTGTCTGAGTACGTTCTCAATACTTATGTCGTCTGGGTTGTCATCATACGAATAGAGCGTAAGTACACATCTCTGTAGTACATTCATCATGTTTTTGCTTGGAGCCTTAAGTATTACGTCTCTTGTAAACTTTCTCGGGAGTTCTCTGTAGCACTCCATCATCTCAACGAATCTTTTGAACTGAGCTTCGTTCGGAAGTTTTCCAAACAGAAGAAGGTACATCGTCTCCTCAAATCCAAATTTGCTGCCGTGAAAACCTCTCTCAAGATCTTCAACATTGTAACCCTGGTAATAAAGTCTTCCGTCAGTCGGCACCCTTTCTCCATCTATGACATCATAACCGATTACATCCGATATCTCTGTGAGACCCGTAAGGACTCCCTTACCTGTTGAATCTCTAAGTCCTCTCTTGACATCGTATGTGACATAGAGGTTCTGATCTATCTTTCCAGATTCTGTACAATAACCCGTAAGTTCATCCAATATTCTATTATATTCTTCGCTGTTCTTCTCCAAACCTCATGTCTCCTTCCCATTCTCCGGATCAAAAGCACCACCGCAGATGATCAAATTTGTTCAATATTTTACAACTCACAACAGTTTAACAAAAAAACAGCGTTTTCGCAAGGAAAGTACGGTAAATATTGTGTTTTTTCATATTTTCCCTATTATTGTCATATTATTCTCGACTTTACTTTCATAAGCCACCTGGCATCACAGGCCTGTTCTGCAAAGCTTCTTATATGTCTATAACGTACCGCTCATAAGCATTTATTATCTTCGTCTCATGATATGTGGACTCTCGCACAAAATCACGTCCATAATTGATATGGACATGTCCATGCACAAAATATGCAGGTTTATATTCCTCCATAAGTGTCCTGAAACATTTGAACCCCGTGTGCGGAATGTCCTCTGAATCATTTATCCGGTAAGCCGGCGAGTGGGTCACCAGAATGTCAAAGCCTTTTTTCCTTCTGATCTTCCATCTCAGTTTTCGTATGCGTGAGCACATTGCACGCTCTGAATACTGATGATCCGCCCCGCCAAATTTATATTCCATAGAGCCGCCCAGCCCCAATATCCGTACGCCCTTATATTCATATAACTTGTCGTCTATGCATATGCACCCATCCGGAGGTGTATCCTTATAACACACATCATGGTTTCCATGGACATAAAGCACCGGTGCATGACTAAATGTCGCAAGAAATGACAGATACTGCGGTGACAAATCACCACATGATATTATCAGATCTATACCTTCTAATTTGCTTTTATCAAAGTAATCCCACAGATATTTAGATTCCTCATCTGCCAATAACAAGATCTTCACTACTATATTTACTCCCGTTTTCCTACCGTATTTTTCGGATATCCTCGTTTTTCTTCCAAATAAATCCTCTCCCCGACATCCGGACTTATTTTACATCAGGTACTGACTTAAGTTCAAGACTTTCCGGTGTATCAACACCCTGCAGCGCTACAACCGTTCTGGCCTCATCTACAAGATCCTCCGCTGTCGGAAGCATACCAACTATATTTTCAGCCAGCCAATCCATCTTAAGTATATCTTCATGAAGCATAGCCCCATCATCCTCATTCCTCACAACGCCATTCTGCGATGTGAGTTTACCGCTGAACGGAGTTATAGCACCCTCCCGGATCAGATTTGTCATAACGGATATAAGCTTCTGTGTGCCAGCTGGAAGATGTTTTGAACATATCACATCAACTATTCCCGCTGACATTCCCCACCAATAGCTGACCGCATTTGCAGTCTCACTCTTCTCCTCCTGTTTCCAATTACCATCCAGAATCGACCTGAGTATCCGCTCATAGAATGCGCCCCAGTTATAAAATGGCATAGCAAGATTGACAACGTCACCATTCTGGTCATAATGGTAAAGTCCGAAATTACGCGAGGCATCATCAGGCATGATCATATCCCTGTCCGATATATATGTTATCCCATTTTTCTCAAAGAACTTCTGAGGGTTTGCCCCCTTCACCTTCGTCCACTGGAGGTATATCTTTGCCCGTGGATTGACCATCCTTGCACCTATCGCAAATGCATTGATATTCGCCGTAGTTCCAAATATAGGATAATCTGCCACATAGCCTATCTGTCCATCTGCGCACAGACTTCCAGCTATCATACCGGTAATAAACTTCACCTCATACATTCTTGCATAATATGTTCTGACATGGCTGTTTGCAAGGCTTAATGAACAGTTCAATATCTTTATATCAGGATGAAGAACAGCCACCTTAAGAGCCTCAGGAAGCATCTCCGGGCCCGTGGTAAATATCACATCATATTTTTCATCCACCAGCTTATTCAGGCACTCAACAAGCTTTGCCTGAGTATCGACATTGCAGAACGTACTGCTATCCACCGCATCGCCAAGCTTATTCTGCATATCAAGACGCCCCAGTTCATGACAATATGTCCATACTGAACTGGCAGGGGTTTTATCATATACAAATGCAACCTTGAGATTAGACGGTGCCGCAGGCTTTATAACAAGGCCAAGAATGGATTTCTTCGGCTCAACGGGATCCAGCTTCGGAAGCACTGCCTGCTCCTTCTTCTTGCTTGAAAGGACAATCTCTGTCCACACCTTTTCAACACTATCCTTAACCTCAGCCGCTGACATCTTTTTCAAAGCCTCGTATCCATACACATTGAGAAACACAAGCATCGCATCATCAATGGTTATCGTCAGCTCTTCGCTGCCCTTCTTTGCCAGATATGCTCTCTCAAATGCAAGATGGGCCGAATTGAAATCCAGTCTTTCATCATCAGAAAGCTCTCTGTCATTATCAAGTCCTATAAATTCCCTCAACTTATCGTATCCACCCGTCTGGGAAAAATGCACATAGTTGATTCCTGTCTGTTTATGAAAATCCATAAACTCATAATATACTTTATTCTCTATCGAATCGTTCTTTCTAGGTATCTTTCTCGTAACCATGGCTGGGACTGAATCCGCGCCAAAGTATTTGAGAACACTTACCCTTTTATTTCCCTCGATCACATAAAACTTATTCATGTATTCATAAACCTTTATAGGGTCATGTATACCTTCCTCTATATGCGATGCGCACAGAGCTGACCACTTGGCCCCAAACTCTGTATGGTAATCAAGTATCGGCATAAAATTGCTCGCAAATGCAGTTGTCCTTGCCGCTGTCGCAGTACCGACAACCCTGTCAAGCGATATTGTCTGTAATCCAAGATTTACCTCTCCCACAGTATCTGATGGTGATATGATCTCATCTAAAACCGGAAGATATGGATATTCATTTTTTGCTACGGCCGCCTGGTACCTCTTCTCTCCAAGCTTCTGTGCCTTCAGATATTCGTTTGCTGACATACTATCACTCTCCTTATTCAAGACCATATAGTAATACTATAAAATTCAAGATTCAAGATTCAGTTCGCATATATTTTACTTAATATTCTAACTATTATACACAATTTGCATGATTCATCTTAATATTCAACAATATATATATCGTCGCCGCCAAGCTTCTTATGCAATCTACACAAGCGTCATTGTGAATTATGTATGACTACCTCTTGATTTTGCATCTAATATATTGTATTATAATAATATCTTCATGAACATTTCACATATTTTCGACTTATAATATCGGTGTGTGTGAATAGCAATATATAAAGGAGTCTGGCTAATACACTTCCACCAGGCTCCTTTTCATTTTACCATCTATTTGATTTTTTGACATCATATCACAACAATGTTCGTCGATTTAACCTCTATGATTGTTCATCTTCCCTGTATCTGTCGAATGTAACTGATATATCCGTGCCCTTGCCCGGCTCACTTTCCATATCAAGTTTCGCATTGTTGCGGGCAACTATATGCTTTACTATGGCAAGTCCAAGTCCGGTACCTCCAGTTGACTTTGATCTGCTCTTGTCCACCCTGTAAAAACGCTCAAAAATTCTCTCCTGGTGTTCCTTTGGGATTCCTATACCTGTATCCCTAACCCTGAGAACAACTTTGTCATCCAAAGTTTTAACAGATACATCCACTTTACCATTCTTGTTGTTATATCTGATGGCGTTGTCCGTAAGATTGTATACCAGCTCTTCCATCATCATCTTGTTCGCATATATATATCCATGGCTTCCATCATAGCTGAGTTTCACACTATTCTTTTCAGCATTTATCGCCAGCATGTCTGTTGCAGTTCTGGCTATTACAGCCAGATCAACCTTCTCCATAAGCGGTGTATCCTCCGACACATCCAGTTCAGACAGCCTGATTATATCATTGATGAGCGTGAGAAGACGATTCGAATTCTTGTGTATCTCAGTCGCAAAATGATGTACATCCGCCTCAGTTGCCATTCCAGTCTCTATAAGCTCAGAATAACCAGATATGGAAGTCAGCGGTGTCTTCAGCTCATGAGATACATTCGCAGTGAATTCCTGACGCATCTGAGAGCTCTTAACTATATCCGCATGCTGTTTCTGTATAGTATCTATAAACGGACGCATCTCCTTGTACGCACCTATATGCGTGTCATCGTCCAGGCTGTTCGCCATCTGCTCAATCGGCTTTATTATATTCCTTGTCAGATAATGTGTGATTATAATTGTCACGACTACCAGTATGACCATCACCAAAAACATGGCCGGCACTGCCGCAAGAAACATACTGAGTACATTGTTAGACTCTCTTGCAATTCTGAGTACGCGGCCTGACTTAAGCCGTATCGCATAATAATATGTGCTTTTATTCAGTGTCGCAGATTTTCTTATAACATGACCGTCACCATATTCAAACGCATCTGCTATCTCAGGTCTGTTTAGATGATTCTGCATAGAAGTCTCATCGACCTGATTGTCATACAGGACGCTTCCATCTGGAGCTATAAGCGTAAGCCTCAAATCGCCAGTGTCCACACTCGAATATACACTTGTGTCATCGTCATCAAAATCTCCAGTATTTTTCAGGACTTCTGCATAGCCTTTCAGATCTCTTATAATCTCAGCCTTGTACACCTCATAAAATATGAAAATGGACAAAACCATAGTCACAGCTATCGCAACCAGCGAAAATGTGATAAACTCCAGATTGATAACTTTTTTCAGACTTTTGTCATGTCTCTCGCTCATACACTACTCCATCTTATATCCTACATTTCGCACTGTCTTTATCATATTTCCTGCTTCACCAAGTTTCTGTCTAAGTGTCTTGATATGCATATCAAGTGTTCTCGACTCACCCTCATAGTCAGTTCCCCACACATCTGACATTATCGTGTCTCTGTGAAGGACTATCCCGGCATTGACCATAAGGAGTTTCAAAAGCTCAAACTCCTTGAACGTCAGCTCACACAATTCACCATCGACATTGACCTCTCGTCTCTCTGAATCAAGTGTTATGTCTCCGAAAACCAGCTGCTTGTCATCCTGAAGAGCCCTGCTTCTTCTGAGCAGCGCCTTTACCCTTGATATGAGTTCCATCACACCAAAAGGCTTTGTGAGATAATCATCCGCCCCTATATCAAGCCCTTTAACCTTATCTAATTCTGTTGTCTTGGCTGTGACAAGAATAATAGGTACTCTGACCGTGTCGGGTCTGCTTCTGAGTTTTTTCACGATTTCAAGTCCGTCCATATCAGGGAGCATTATATCTAAAAGCACTAAATCAGGGACCTTTTCAGTAATTCTGGAAAAGAATGTTTTTGCATTCTCAAACTCCTCCACCACATAGCCACTATTCTTCAGGGCAAACATCTCAATCTCTCTGATATTCTTATCATCCTCTACTATATAAATATGTACTGCCATTTCCCTTCTCCTTTCCCATTAGTGCCAAATACCAATTATCATGCACCCTGTTTATATTTTAACCAATATTAACTTGAAGTTTCTTATTTCAACTTGTACATCTCCCTGTAATATGTGTACATACTTTGGAAATCAATATTCGTATCCTTTTTCATGTTGTCCAGATACTCATGCGTGTCAAAATTGTCCGACTTGAGCTGCAGCATGGCTACAGCAACATTTGAACAGTGATCTGCTACCCTCTCATAATTGTTGATCAGATTTTCAAGGGATATTCCAAGTTCAATAGTGCACTTGCCCTTCTGAAGTCTCTTGATATGCTGTTTCTTAACTGTACTATTCAGTTCATTTATGGCTTCTTCAAGTGGTTCAACATGAGATGCCTCCTGAAGGTCCTCTTTTTCATATGCCTCGGCCGTCATCTCAACTATCTTACTGACAGCATCTTTATATACACAAAGTTCTGATTTTGCCTTGTCTGAGAAGGCAGATCCCTCCGCATTCATCTTTTTGCATATATCCGCAATAGTTATGGCATGATCAGACATCCTCTCAAGGTCACCTATGACATGAAGCCCTATGGACACCTTCTGACTGTCATCATGGGAGAGCTCCTTGCTGCTGAGCTTTACCATATAAGAACCAACCTCATCCTCATAAGTATCTATGATGCCCTCAAGATCCTCAACCTTATCCCTGACCGCTTCATCATAATTATCAACCAGTGACAGTGCCATATCAACACTGTTCTTTGAAAGCTGAGCCATGTATTTTACGACCTCTATACAGTGTCCAACAGCAAATGCTGGTTTCTCAAGGAATCTGACATCCAGACGCTTGAGCATCTCCAGCTCTACAGGAGTATTTTTCTCCACCTCATCCTTATCTCTGACAGTAAGCGTTGCAAGCTTCTCAAGTCCGCCTGAGAACGGAAGCAGAAGAAGTGTCGCTGCAACGTTGAACGCACTGTGTACAACAGCTATACCAGCTGCATTCGCTGAATCATTCAGAAACTGAAAGTGTACAAATGAATTGACCGTGTAGAACGCCACCATGAACACGACTGTTCCTATGATGTTGAAGTACAGATGCACAAACGCAGCTCTCTTGGCATTCTTCTTGGTTCCTATACATGATATCAGTGCCGTTACACAGGTTCCTATGTTCTGACCCATGATGATAGGGATCGCCGTCCCAAATGATACAGCCCCAGTTGCACACAGCGCCTGGAGTATACCTACAGATGCCGAAGAGCTCTGTATGATAGCTGTTATCAACATTCCCACAAGCATTCCAAGGAATGGATTGGAGAACATGGTGAGTATATTCGTAAATTCCGGTACATCCTTAAGCGGAGCAACCGCACCGCTCATCATCTCCATACCAAACATGAGCACTGTAAATCCAAGAAGGATTCCACCTATATCGTGCTTCTTCTCAGACTTGGTGAACATGAGGAATATTATTCCTATTACTGCGAGTATAGGTGAAAAGGATGAGGGTTTCAACATATTAATAAATATATTGTCACTCTGTATTCCTGTAAGGCTGAGTATCCATGATGTTACTGTTGTTCCTATATTTGCACCCATAATGATACCCACTGCCTGTCTCAGCTTCATGATGCCTGAGTTTACAAGTCCAACCACCATAACTGTGGTGGCCGATGATGACTGGATCACGCCTGTCACCGCTGCGCCCAGCAGAACTCCCTTTATAGGTGTGGATGTGAGTTTCTCCAGTATCTTCTCCAGCTTACCTCCCGCCGTCTTGGCAAGGCCATCTCCCATCACGCTCATTCCATACAGGAACATTGCAAGTCCGCCCAGAAGGGATAACACATTGAAAATATCCATATCTTTTTTCTCCTTATTACATTCCCAATTACTTCTGTATAAGGATTTGTATACACAATATCCCTTTTACAGTGTCTGTTTTATCAGAATCTATTGTAAAAGGGATATGTAAAATATATGACAGGCATATGTAAAATCTGTGTAAAATTAAAATCTATGTAAAATCTCAACAAATTTTCGTTTAAGTTTTTATATAATTCCAGTCCATTTTCTTTAATTTATCTGTTGCCCAGAGGCTCATTTATGAGCAGATACACCGCACTTCCAAACATTCCCACCAAAAACATGCCGTAGCCGCCACATATGAACATCAGCTTTGCTAATGAGACATCTCCAAGCACAGGGATCATGTGGAGCAGCAATGCTGCGGCACATCCCGCAAGTCCGCACACCACCATGCTGACTATTATGAAAAGTTTCATATTGCCTATATCTGTTTTATGTGACAGTTCATTTATCTTCGTACATACCCACTTCATAGAAATCACCTCTTTTCATCTAAATTACTTTATGTAAAATATTTCTGATCTGTTACATATAAAATGTATCTATATCATTTAATCAATCAACATGTTCTCCTGTTATCGAGAAGAGTACCCACTCTGATATATTAGTTGCGTGATCACCAATCCTCTCAAGATACTTGGCAACCATAAGAAGGTCACAAGCCTGCTCTCCGTCATTCGGATTCTCATGTATCATTGTGATGAGTTCGTTCTTGACATTGTCAAAAAGATCATCAACGATATCGTCATGCTCTATTACACTCTTTGCCTTCTTCTCATCTGCGTTGACATATGCCTCTATACTTGACACCAGCATGACGATTGTCTCTTTTGCCATCTGCTGAATGTGCTCAAGCTTCTTTATATAAGGTGTGCCAGCCATACACAGGGTGAGTTCTGATATATCCGAAGCATGATCTCCTATCCTCTCCATATCTGTGATCATCTTAAGTGCAGCTGATATATTTCTCATATCACCCGCAACCGGCTGCTGGGTTAGGAATAATTTGAGGCACAGATTCTCTATCTCTCTCTCCTGATGGTCTATGGCGTCATCTGCCTCGATTGCTTTCTTTGCAAGCTCTGTGTCCTGAGACACGAGAGCCTTGATCGCCGTCTCGATCGCCTGCTCGATCATAGTTCCCATCTCTATCATCTCAGCATGAAGCTTTCTAAGCTGCATCTCATATTTGTCTCTCATCGTGTCCCTCCTAACCAAATCTACCGGTGATGTAATCCTCTGTACGCTTATCCGCCGGCTTACTGAACATCTTCTCCGTCTCCGCATATTCAACGACCTCTCCAAGAAGGAAGAATGCCGTATTGTCTGCAACTCGAGTTGCCTGCTGCATATTGTGTGTAACCATAATAATGGTATAATCATCTTTCAGCTCAAGTACTAGATCCTCTATCTTGGATGTGGAAATAGGATCAAGTGCCGATGTAGGCTCATCCATGAGAAGCACTTCAGGTTCCACTGCCAGCGCTCTGGCTATGCAGAGTCTCTGCTGCTGTCCTCCTGAAAGACCAAGTGCCGACTTCTTAAGCCTGTCCTTGAGCTCATCCCATATGGCTGCCTGTCTGAGAGATCTCTCAACTATCTCATCAAGCTTTGCATGGTTTCTTATGCCGTGTGTTCTTGGACCATATGCTATGTTGTCATACACACTCATCGGAAAAGGATTCGGCTGCTGGAATACCATTCCAACTCTCTTCCTGAGAAGGTTGATGTCCATGCCACTGTATATATCATCACCATCAAGCCTTACATCACCTGTGATCTTACAGCCCTCTACCAGATCATTCATTCTGTTGAGCGACTTGAGAAATGTTGACTTACCACAACCTGATGGTCCGATAAATGCTGTAACCTCATTTGCCGGAATATCCATATCTATATCTTTAAGAGCATGGAACTTTCCATAATAGAGGTTCAGATCTTTAACGCTGAACTTAACGTTATTATTCATCTATTTTCTCCATTCTTAACATCAAATGCGAAATCCCACACAATATCCTTATATGATGTCTCTGTATAATTTCGCACTTAAATATTTTTACTTTAATTGCAGAAGCTTACACGCTTCTGCCAGATATTGAAAGCATCTGCCAAGACTCTGATTCCAAACCCCTGACACATGTTAATTTGCTTTATCAGCTGCAACCTTGCCTGCAATCTTGTCTGATGCGAAGTTGATAAGCACCACAAACACCAGAAGAACTACTGCAGTCGCATAACCCTGATCAGTGTGAAGTCCCTCCTTTGACAGAAGATACATATGAACCGCCAGAGTTCTTGTTGAATCTGTAAGTTTTGTCGCCATCTTTGCAACCGATCCGGCTGTATATATAAGTGCTGCAGTCTCTCCAACTATACGTCCTGTTGCAAGTATGATTCCTGAAAGAATTCCAGGAACAGCACTTGGAAGTACTACTTTGAATACTGTTCTGAGTCTGCCCGCTCCAAGACCGAAGCTTCCTTCTCTGTATGACTTTGGCACTGCCATGAGCGCCTCCTCAGTAGTCCTCATGATCACCGGAAGAACCATTATAGACAGCGTAAGTGCACCAGATATAAGTGACAATCTGAGTCCACATGCATTTGTGAAAAACAGCATTCCGAAAAGTCCATATACTATGGAAGGAATTCCTGTAAGTGTCTCCGCTGTGATCCTCACAACCCCAACCAGCTTGTTGCCGGTCTTTGCATACTCCACAAGATATATCGCTGCAAATATTCCTATCGGTCCTGCTATCAGTAGGGACAACAGCGTCATGTAAACCGTATTTATAAGTGCCGGCACCAGCGAACAGTTGTCCGATGTATATTCCCAGCTGAATATGTCTGCATTAAGATTTGGGATTCCTTTTACCAGTACATACACCAGCAGAAATCCTATGGAGAGCACAGTTATGAGCGTTGCCAGATGTACAAGGATAAACATTATGAATGATCCCGGTTTCTTCCTATACTCAGCCCATTTCTCAGACCATGTGCTCTTGTTTATAGCCTCTATGCTGTCCACATCAACTATGGATGAAGGATCGTCCTCAGGTGCCGTCTTTTTCGTGCTGATTATTGTATTTTTTGTTCTGTCATCGCCACATGCGACAACTGTCTTTATTCCTTCTACTCTCTCTGCCATCTATGCCACCGTCTTTCTCTTTATGATGGAGAACAGGAGGTTGATAATGAGTATGAATACGAACAGTACAACGCCCGTTGCTATCAGAGCCTGCCTGTGCAGATCCGTCGCATATCCCATCTCCATTACTATATTTGTGGTGAGTGTTCTGACACCTCTCAGTATTCCGTCAGGCATATGAACCTGGTTTCCAGCTACCATGATAACCGCCATAGTCTCTCCAACTGCACGGCCAACACCAAGGATAATCGCTGCCATAACTCCTGATTTAGCTGCTGGAACTACTGTCTTGAACACGCTTCGCTCATGTGTTGCTCCAAGTGCCAAAGCTCCCTGATAATATTTGTCAGGTACCGCTCTTATTGAGGTCTCTGATACACTAATGATAGTTGGAAGTATCATCATTCCAAGAAGTACTGATGCCGTGAGCATCGTATTTCCATTTACTCCAAATATGCTTCTCACCATCGGTACAAGCACACACATTCCAAAGAATCCATATACCACCGAAGGTATTCCAGCCATCAGATTGATAAATGGCTTTATAACTTTATATAATCTGTCGGGACAAAACTTTGCCAGATATATCGCCGTGAGAAGTCCTATCGGAACTCCTATTATCAGCGCTCCGGCTGTCACATATATACTTCCTAATATGAAAGGAAGAATGCCGTAGTATCCATTTGTAGGCTTCCAGATCTCACCAAGGGTGAAATCCCCGAAGCCTATCTCTTTAATGGCCGGTATTCCATTCACAAACAGGAACACACATATGAGTGCTACTGCTGCGATGGATACCAGTGCCGCTATCAGGAATACTACATGCATAATTGTTTCTTTAATTTTATGCATAAGCTGATTACTTTACGTCCTCCCACTTTGCTGCTGAACCTGTGAATATGTTCTTGACCTGATCTACTGTGTAGTCATCAGCAGGGTTGTTGTTATTTACTATAACTGCGATTCCGTCCATTGCTATTACTGTTGCCTTAAGACCAAGTGCTGTCTCTGTATCCTTGAGTTCACGTGATGCCATACCTATGTCGCATGTTCCATCTGATGTTGATGTGATACCTGTTGTTGAATCGCTCTCCTGAAGCTCGATGTCAGCATTTGTATTGATTGCCTTGTAAGCCTCGATAAGCTTCTCCATAACTGGTGTTACTGATGATGAACCAGCTACAACGATCTTGCCCTTTGGATTTGTTGATGTAAATGCTCCGCTGTTTGCAACTTCGATGTACTTATTCGCTGAGATGATCTTCTGTCCATCCTCGCTCATGATGTAGTTGATGAAATCCTGAGCAACATCACTGATGCCATCCTTTGTAACGATGTTGAATGGTCTTGAAAGTGTGTATGAACCGTTGTTGATGTTCTCCTCGCTTGCCTCAACTCCACCGATCTTGAGTGCCTTTACTGTATCGTTGAGTGCTCCGAGAGAGATGTAACCGATCGCATAATCATCACCTGCAACTGTTGTGAGTACAACCTCTGTGCTGTTGCATGTGATGGCATTTGTTGTTGTGTTGTCGACCTTATTGCCATCTGCATCCTTCTCCTCAACTCCTGTGAGCTCTACGAATGCTCCTCTTGTTCCTGAGCCTTCCTCTCTTGATACTACTGATATATCCTGAGCTGCATCGAATCCGCCATCTGCGCTCTTTGATGAATTATTTCCACAGCCTGCAAGGCTTCCTACCATAAGTGCTGCTCCAAGTGTTACTGCCAATACTTTCTTTAATTTAATCATTTTTCTTATCTCCTTACCTTATTCTGGGAACATCAGCCATGCAAAATCGCTTTTCTGATGCTGCATAACAATTTTCTCCGAAAATTGTTACATGTGCCGGTTATCTCTTGAACCGGTCTTTGCAAATATTGTATTATTGGGACATATCATTCTTTGCTTATGTCCCGGAAAAGAACTCGCGCGCCTTTCGTTCTTTTCTTTGCACTATGATAAATGGCACAAGTAAAATACATAACCAACGCAATGTAAATTGAATGTAAAGTCGGCGTTAATCAATGCATGCTAAATGTACAGCAAATAATCTGCCATAACTTATAAATTACAACCAGAAAGTGGGATAAAAATACATGACAAATACCAGTTTAGAAGTGATAGGATATATGAGATGCGACTACAAAGAGAAGTTCGGGATTCCAAGGCAAAGCGGTCTGACAGACTGCGCCACCGCTTTTATAGAGATCCTTCCACCATACAATCAGGCAGAGGCTTTCAGAGGACTTGAAGGATTCTCCCACATATGGCTGCTGTGGGACTTCTCCAAAGCTCATAAGAACGGTTTTACCGCAACAGTAAAACCCCCAAAGCTGGGCGGTAACCAGCGGATGGGGGTTTTTGCCACCAGATCGCCATTCAGACCGAACAACATCGGACTGTCGTCGGTGAAGCTTCTGGACATTATATATATTGAAGGAACTGGCTGTGTACACGGGCTTGTGGTGTCGGGTGCCGATATACTGGATGGAACACCGGTGTACGACATCAAGCCTTACCTGCCATACACAGACAGCCACCCGGAGGCGACCGGGGGATGGACGGACTCTCTTGATATTCCGGAGCTGTCAGTACGTTTCTCTGACGATATCGCCACCAAACTTGAAACGATATTTTCAAATACACAGATTGAGGCTCTGAAAGAGATACTTGCGCAGGATCCAAGGCCGGGCTATCAGGATGAACCGAACAGACGGTATGGGATGCTGTACGGTGGATACGATGTAAGGTTTACCATATCCGGTGACACTCTTACCATATGCGAAGTAGCTGAACCCGGACCACAATGATACAAAAAGGCATTTTACCGGCATAAAGCTGAAAAATTATGATATTTTCTCATCATCATGGCTGTGACGCTCCTCTCCTCAAAGCTGATATTTTCCAGTAGTTTCACCGGCATGACACCCATCAAGGAATTGGTCACAAAGCATTCCTGATACGATGACAGTTCATCAGGGAATATCACCGTCTGCGTGACCGCCTCTGATTCACAGATATACTCCCTTACTGTTCCAGGCAGAAGACCTGAGTCTATCGCGGGTGTGTATATCCTGCCATCTCTCACAAAAAATATATTGCTCACCGTACCCTCGCATATCTGTCCCTTTGTATTCAGGAAGATCCGTTCATCCATTCCAGCTTTGCCAGACCGTCTTTTTTCAAGAATGCAGTCTCCGTAATTCATGGTTTTATGATATACGAACGGCGATGTCTCATTTCTTCTAACATTGCTTATGTCCATTGCAAACCCCCGTTCGTATATATCCGGGGTGTAAGGATTATCTCTAATTGAAAAAACCACATTTTCCTGAGTCAGCATGATCTTTAACGCACATCGCCTCATATGACCTGATCGATCTCTGTAATCATGCTCACTCATCCACTTTCTCAGATATTCCAGCACAGTTATCCTGTCTATGCCCCGTTCTGCTGGCATGCCAAGATCCAGGAATCTTGCAGTATCTTCCAGGCGTCTCAGATGCCTGTCAAGAAATATCAGCCTGCCGTCAACCACACTTATAGTTTCAAATGCTCCGAGACCAAATTGAAAGCAATCATCCATTTTTACATTCATTTTACATTTCTCCCATTCTCATAATTTTCAAATACTACTGCAATGCACTGAGTATTGCTTTTGCCTTATCCCGTGTCTCTTCATACTCTGCACCAGGATCTGAATCGGCAGTAATACCGCCTCCAACGCCAAGATAATACCTGCCATTTCTGTACAATACAGTTCTTATCACTATATTAAAATCGCATTTTCCATCCAATGTAATATAACCAATAGAGCCGGTGTAAATATTTCTCTTCCCACATTCAAGTTCATCTGTAATCTCCATAGCCCTGCGTTTCGGTGCCCCCGTAACAGAACCACCCGGAAATGCCGCAGTAAGAAGAGACATCACATCTTCCCCATCCTTCAGCATACCTTCAACATTTGCCACCTGATGAAAAACAGTTGCATACTCTTCTATCGAAAACAGTTCAGTCACTTTTACGCTTCCCGGTCTGCACACACGGTTCAGGTCATTCCTTTCAAGATCTACAATCATCAGAAGTTCGCTCTTTTCCTTCTGTGATTTCTCAAGCTCACCCCTGAGCGCCTCATCCTCCCTGTCAGTCTCTCCTCGTCTCCTCGTTCCCTTTATCGGCCGGGTGTACACACGACGATCCTTTATCTGCATGAACCTTTCAGGAGATGCGCTCACTATCTGATAATCTCCCAGATCAAGATATCCACCAAATGGAGACGGATTATTAACTCGCAGATCGCGGAACACGTCCAGAGGCTTTTTATCGCTGTCGACAACTATATGCCTTGTCATATTTGCAACATATACATCCCCCTCGGTTATATAATCCTTCAGCCTTCTTATAGAGTCCTCATACTCTTCCCTGCTGCATTCTTCGTACACATTCAAGTTATACTTCTTCCTCTTTTGTACATCTTCACTTGTCCTGTCAATTATATTCCCATTTTCCCGATCATCCCTGCTACAATACTTCTCTATATCATTCTCCATTACATCAATATTTGACTGTGCATCACCTGTTATCCCATTTGCCACAAGATATGTCTCTTTTTTTAAGCAATCTTCAACAACAAAACAGTCATAGAATGTCATGACTGCCTCTGGAACAGACACAATGTCTTCATTGATGGAATCAAGCCCCATCCTATCCATTCCATAATCGTAGGATACATACCCTATCGCTCCTGATACGATCGGCAAATCCTCCGAGCTCTTATCCATATGCTGTACAAGATACTGTCTCATATATTCTTCAAATGTTATATCCTTTTCAGAATCTCCATTAACCTCAAATGTATCCCCATTCTTAACAAGCCCGAGATACGGGCATCTCCCGATGATCGAATAGTGTCCCAGATTATTCACAAGGGATGAGTCAAGAAATGCTATTCCTGTCTCATCCTCATATATTCCAAAAACATCAGCTGCACACACATATCTGTCAAGTTTTTTTACCACTCGCCTCATATTGCTCATATATGACTCCTTATCTGCAATTAAACTTCTCCGCCGCTATACAAAAATTATACAATATATCACGACCGTACTCCGTAAGTACCGCTTCCGGGTGAAACTGCACCCCGTACAACGGCAGCCTTCTGTGTGATATCCCCATAACTGCACCATCCTCGGATATCGCATCCACCCGGTAATCATCCGGCAGACTGCTTCCATTTATTACCAAAGAGTGGTACCTTGTGACACGAAAGCTTTCCGGCAGCCGCGCAAACAGACCTGTTCCACAGGTATGTATCTCTGTCACCTTTCCATGCATTGGCATCTTTCCTTTTTCAACAATGGCGCCCGCACAATACCCAAGTATCTGATGTCCAAGGCAGACCCCAAGTATCGGAATCTTTCCCTTATACATGTTCACAACATCCACACACATTTTTGCCTCCCATGGCCGCCCAGGTCCCGGTGAAAGTATTATGCCCTCCGGCTCCAGATCTTCCACATCATGCAGAGATATCCGATCGCACCTTTTTACAGTCACACATCTTCCCATTTCCTCAAAATACGCCTTCAGGTTATATACAAACGAATCAAAATTGTCTATCATCAGATACATGCACTTCTCCTTATCCGCAATCACTATAAAACACAAAAAGGATAACAGCCGGCATGCCAAAGCATGCACAGTCGTTATCCCTTTCGGTCCGTAATCTGCACGTTATTTTTTATCTTTGATTTTTACAAATTCTAACATATCTGACCGCTGAAAGCAAATACCTTTGCTACTTTTGCGCAATCTCACTATGCAATGCACCTACTGACGTGCCCTCTCATAGGCATCTGCATACTGCTGTTCCTGTGAGTTTATCTCTTCCACATCACGATTCTGTTTCAATATGCAGGCACGTAAAATTTATGTAAACGAACCGCTACGCTGACTCAACTTCATATGTGAATCCGGCATCCGTGATCGCCTTTATCGTATCCTCCATGCCCTGTCCGTTCTCTGTGAGATAACCCGATGCAAAGATAGAATTGACCACAGTGAGAAGTCTCTTCTCCTCACCCTTGAAATATCTCTCCCTGCCCGCGGCACATCTTATATCCGCCTGCGGCACCATGAGCCTCGCAAGGCACAACACCTTCAGGCAGTACTCCGTTGTGAGTCCTGACGTATCAATGTCCCCTAGCGGCGTGCCTTCTATCGGAAGAAGAAAGTTAATAGGGATCGCCTCGGGGTTGATCTCCCTGAGCTCCAAGAGCATGTCCACCACATCCTCCTTGCTCTCACCCATTCCTATGATGCCTCCGCTGCATATCTCAAATCCCACACTCTGCAGCATCTTTATATTTGCAACTCTCTGGTCAAATGTGTGGGTTGAACATATATTGCTGTAAAAGCCACGGCTGCTGTTCAGGTTGTGATTGATCCTGTCAAGTCCTGCATCCCGCAGTATATGCGCCTGCTTCTCCGTCAGAAATCCGATGGAGCAGCACAGGTGTGTTCCGCTTTCCTTCATCCTGCGGATGCGCACCGCAAGCTCCTCAATCTCCTCATCCGTGAACTTCATTCCGCTGAGGCCTATACAGTGTCTGGACAAATGGTATTTGTCTACAAAATCATTGTCTCTGTAAAGCATCTCATCGCCAACCCAGCGGTATTTGTCGATGTCTGCCTTTGAACGGCATGACTGTGCGCAGTATGCACAGTCCTGGGAGCAGTTACCACTTCTTGCATTTGTCAGGATATGGATTCCTACATGTTTTCCCTTGTACTTCTCTCGGAGTTCTCCGGCACGTGCCACTAACTCGTCAAGCTGATCGTCCGGTGTGTTAAGTATCCCTATAGCCTCCTCACGGGATATAGTTGGATCTGCTGTCTTTGTTGTTTTTTCTTCTGATATCATATCTGCACCTTTCTTTATCGAACATCTGTCTTTTTGCCCTATGTGATGAACGATGTTTTGTTGCAGCTCTTGTGTATATGATTCAGCCCCGTTATATTGTTGTCCTTTGTGTATATGATTCAGCCCTATGTCGTGCAAGCACATCAGTGCGCTTCCAAACTTCACAAGGTACATTTTATCAGCTTATTTTATCAATAACAACAAGATTTTATCACCATCATAAGTTGACATAATATATTATCTATCCATTGATGACATTTTGTTGTACATAAAAAAGAGGTCTCCACGTTCTGATGCGCACCTGGAATTCCAGATGTATTCCAAATACAATAATTGTGGTAACCTCTTTTTTATTTTCTTGTATTATTCTCTTCTAGTTGTGCTCTGGCACTACAGCGTAGAACACAAGATCCTCATCGCCGTTGTTCTTCAGGCTGTGGCTGTGTCCCGGCGGACAATAGTGACAGTCGCCCGGATTGAGTATCTCCATTGTGTCGTCATACTCCATGGTTCCAACTCCTGAGATGATAAATATGATCTCGCTGTTGGTGTCATGTGTGTGAAGTCCTATAGAACTTCCGGCTGGAAGTGTTGCCCTCATGATCTTGTTGTAATTGCCTACGTGCATGCGTGGCTTGAATACGCCTTCGCCGCCCTTAAAGTTCTGAATATTCTGCTCCTCAAGGGAATCGAATGATATCTTCATCTGTTGTCCTCCTTACGAAAATTCCTGCAAACGCATGAAATGCGCTCCGCGCGGCGTCTGCATGCTATGTCGTCAAGCTCACTACACTCTCCAGAAGTCTGTCACAGGCTTCCTCTATTATGTCCTCTTCTATACCCGAGTAATTGATAACCAGTGTGTGGCTGTCCTCCTGTTCTTTTCCGTGGCAGTACTGGCTAAGGCTGGATATGTTGATGCCTGCCGCGGCAGCCCTGTCCACCATCTCTTTATCTGTGTACGACGTGTCAACCTCCATAAGGAAATGGAGACCGGCATTCTCTTCCTTTATCGTTACCTGCGGATACAGTCTGTGGTTCCTGATACAACTGAGTATCCTGTCCCTGCTGTTCCTGTAAAACTTTCTCATCCTGTTGATGTGCTTTTCCAGATACCCCTCCTGGATAAACCTTGTGAGTGTATACTGATCAAAATTCGACACCGTACACGCATAAAAGCTTAGTACATAATTATACCTTACCATAAGCGGTATTGGCAATACCATGTAGCTTATTCGTATGGTTGATGACAAACTTTTCGAAAATGTATTCATGTATATGACCTTATCCGAGGCATCTATACTCTGAAGCGCCGGGATTGGATTGCCCACCAGACGGAACTCACTGTCATATTCATCCTCGATGATATATCTGCCCTCCTGCTTTGCCGCCCAACCCAGCAGCTCATATCTTCTGCTTGCCGGAGTGACAGTGCCCGTAGGAAAATGATGCGACGGCGATATATGCACCACATCAGCCCCGGAGTTCTCAAGTGAATCTATGCTGACTCCACTCCCGTCCATGTCTATGTAACAGCATTTTACCTGATATGCATCGTATATGTGCTGTATCTTCTGATATCCCGGATTCTCCACACCGTATACGCTGTCCCTGCCGAGAAGCTGTATGATAAGCCCGTACAGGTATTCCGTTCCTGCTCCTACTATGATCTGGTTCGGGCTTACAGACATCCCCCTGAACTGATATAGATAATCCGCAATGGCTTTTCTGAGTTCAAATATACCACCAGATGGTGATCTCTTCATAAGCTTTTCCCGGTCATCCATCATCGTCTCTCTCATGAGCTTCGTCCATGTCGAAAATGGAAAGTTCTCACTGAGGGTAGAATTGTTCACAAAGTCAGCAAAGTACCTGTTCTGGTCAGGAACTTCCACATGTTCCCTGATCACATGAGGACGCTCTGTAACATGGTCTTCCGATCGTATTCCGCGCATGTATGCAACGCCCGATTCATCTGAGGTCGTGTTCTGCCTTGCATTATCTTTCATTACGGAACCTTCTGTACCACCCTTATATTCACTGTCATAGTAGGCATTGCGCACTCCAACAACATCCGCATCCTCGGCCTTCACATCACACACATAGAACCCACTCTTCGGCTTTGAGTAAATATACCCCTCCGCAAGAAGCTGGCTGTAGGCATTCTCCACAGTTACCACACTCACATTCAGATGAGCTGCAAATGCCCTCTTTGACGGCAGCTTCTCATGGGCTTTAAGGTTCCCCATCAATATGTCATTTTTTATTTCTTTGTACAAATGCTCATAGAGGAAATCCATCCCCCTGTCGTCAAATGAATATGTAAGCATCCATTACTCTCCCAATACTATATCAACGATCTTCTGTGTATCATGTATGACAAATGGTGCACCAAGGCTCATGATGAACTCCTCGTCTCTGAATCCCCAGCCAACCATGATGACATCCGTTCCAGAATTTCTTGCTGTGGCAAGATCCACATCAGAGTCACCTATATATACGACATCCTTCTTCTCAAGACCAAGCGTTCTGAGGCACTCCTCCACCATGTCAGGGGCCGGTTTCTTTGCTATGCCAGACTTCTCACCAAGTGCGAAATCAAACATTCCCGGGAAATAGTCAACACACAGATCCTGAACTGCGAAATCCGCCTTGTTGGACACAACCGCAGTCTTCACACCTACTGCCCTGAGCTTTGCGATGGCATCATGTATTCCGTCATATGGTCTGGTCTTGATGGCACTGTGCTCCTTATAATAAGAAGCAAATGTATCAAACACCTTATCTATCGTTGCTACATCAGTTCCCGCCGGCACAGCTCTCTCAATGAGCTTTCGTATGCCATTCCCAACAAATCTTCTCACCTCATCTATAGTTCTCTCAGGGAATCCATGATGAGCGAGCGCATAGTTGGTGCTGTCCGTCAGGTCCTCCAAAGTGTTCAGTATTGTTCCGTCCATATCAAATATCGCTGCCTTGTATCTCATGTCGTACATCTCCTTGTCATATTTGTATTTATGCTTATTCCCATTATAATCTGTGAGTTAAGGTTGTCAATCAACAATGACGCCACAAAAAATCCGGCACAGGAGGGAGATTCCTGCGCCGGACTTTTATATACAAATGAAAGTAATCATATATCGTATATTTATTCAATTGTTATATACTTTGACTTTGGCTCTTCAGGCTTCTTCTCAATCTTTGGAACTGTGAGCTTAAGCACTCCGTCCTCAAACTTGGCCTTGATATCTTCCTGAGTCAGATCCTTGCCGACATAGAAGGTTCTGCTGCCTGAGCCACTGTAACGCTCCTTGCGGATATACTTTGTCTTCTTATCTTCCTCTGTGGTCTCACTCTTTGTAGAAGCATTCACGATAAGGTATCCATCCTTGAGCTCAATCTTCACATTCTCTTTTTTAACTCCTGGAAGATTCATCTCAACTGTGTAAGCATCCTCGCTCTCGGCTACATCAGCCTGCATAAATCCATTCATCTGAGTCTGCTTTGGTGCTGCATAAGTCCTCTCAGGATATCCAAAGAAATCATCTAAAAAGCTATCTCCAATAATACTAGGCATTAACATAAGTCATCTCTCCTTCCAATATTTATCCCCTCTGCCTTTATCGCATCAGGTATATACATGTTAATAATTTCGTTTCCTTTTCAAAGGATCGCTTCAAGGCTTATCGTTAATTTCTATTTAGAAGCTCTTTCCTTTGACTGATTATGTTATACCACTTCTGTTAGCACTCGTCAATACCGAGTGCTAATAAATTTTGTGAAAAATTTGTGAAGTCCACTAATTCAGGACTTCACAACATCACACATAAAACACCTTTTCATCCTCAAGCCTGAGACATGCAAGTCTTGCGTTCTTTATTCCTATGTTTCTCATCCAGCATCCACAGTCTATGTCATAGAACAAAAAATCTCTCTCCTCATCATACTTACGAAATATCCGTCCATCATTATATGCAAATTCTTCCTCTTTGGTCGTAGGAGTATGCCCCGCCACAACCATGCCGTGCAAGATGCCGCCATTTGTAAATCCATCACCCCTGGCGTTCATATAGAACTCTTCCCTTGTGCTGTACCTGGCCTTAAGTTCAGGCATGTCAAGCCTCCTGATGTATCCGGCATGAATTACTATGCATTTTCTGCCAGACACTTCCGTCTCATACAGATACGGCATGCTCTTTATCCGGTCCGCCCATGTGCAAAGCTGTGCGAAAGTATATCCGGATTCTATCAGCTCATATACCGTCTCACAGCGGTCAAACTTTACGCTGGCATCTTTTTTCGCAAGCTTTTTCATCGACTGGTACAAAGTTTTTGTGTCCTGCAGGCTATCCCTGTCAAGATCCATTTTGTAGCTGATGATCCTCATCGCCTCTATATTCTGTGCAAAGTCCTCATCATGATTGCCTCGTAGCAGAATTACATTTGGCGGAACATTCATTATCCATTCCAGCACCTCGGCGTTCTTTGGTCCCTTATCTATGTAATCCCCGGCACATATCAGGGTGTCACTGTCTCCCAAATTTATCTTCTCAAGCATCCGGATCAGCTCGTCATAGCATCCGTGGATGTCCGATATTACATAACTGCCCATATCTATCCTCCAATATCATACTTCATATCGAACATATACCAGACTTATTTCTGTCTCCTATAAACCAAACCAGTCAAGAACCTCAACCTGTTCAAGATTCTCGTCCGAATGCTCTATCTCTCTGGAATATCTGTAAGAAAGTTCTATGAGGTCATCCATCGACAAAGTTCCCCCATTTCTGAGCCATCTCGCCATTAGCAGCATATAGAGTTCAACCGCATGTCCGACGCACGCGTTTACCTTGCCGGATATATTGTCATCGTACACTGCGCCGAGAAGGTATATCGAGATGAAGTAGACTATGATCTGTTCAAGGAATATGTCCATTGTCATGTGAAGCTCACCCTCAATCACATTGTCCTCAGTCACAACACTCTCAGCAATATCCGATTTCTGTCCAAGATGACATCCTGTAACCTCGCAGTTACTTCTCCACCAAGCTTCAAACAGTCTCCGATTACCCGTAAATGTTTCCTCGCCCCCACCAAACAAAAGCTCCTGCGACTCAATGAGCACATCCTCCCAGTCATCATACAGGAGTTCAAGATCTTCTATAAGGAACATAACCTGTTTTTGAAGTAACATATACTCTTCATGTTCTCCGTGGATCTCCGGCTTATCCTGCTCATCACACTCATCCCACATGACAAGGTCACCCTCATCATAGTGTCTCTGTGCCGACGCACCGATCTGAATCACCCTCCCTATTCTGCTCCGGATGTCTACACTTCTGTCCTGAATGATCTTCAGAATCTCCTCCCTTATATCCTCAAGATTC
>URJI01000023.1 GCA_900548215.1 uncultured Coprococcus sp.
TACTACTCTGTTTTTGGAAGTGCATC
Source organism: uncultured Coprococcus sp. (assembly GCA_900548215.1). Classification (GTDB taxonomy): domain Bacteria; phylum Bacillota; class Clostridia; order Lachnospirales; family Lachnospiraceae; genus Coprococcus. The sequence continues at coordinate 27 of URJI01000023.1, forward strand.
AAGATCCACATAATTTGGATATAATGAAGTATCATACTTGCTCATTCCTGAACCTATCAGTTCACCGTAGTAATGCTTTACATGTTCACCATAGTCCTGGCTCGGCAGATCACGTATATCCGTCGGAACAGAAAGCCCCAGTGTACACTCCATTGTCTCACCGGCATCCAGCTTGATGGTAAAGTATCTTTTCCTGTCCTCACCTTCCGTATAGACCGGCTTGTCGAAATAACACAAAGCTTCATGATACCCCCATTCATCTGTATCCTCCGATTTATATATGACATCCATTGGGAACAGGGTCTCTATCGGAGTTGTGGAGCTAACGTTGGTGATCCTGCACTTTACAAAATATATCCTGTTTGTTACCTCTATGTTCACAGTATGTTTTTCTATGACATCTGCATACTTATTCATTACTGCATCTATTTCGTCCCCTTCATATACACCATAATCAGCTTCACGTACTTTCTTAAGTTCTGGAGCCTCTGCATATATGGCATCCCAGTCCATACGTTCGTTTGTGTATCCTGTATCCGGCAGCTCCTGATTGATAAAATACTTGGCAGGATATCTGGTCTCATTGGCCAGTTCTTCTCCCTCCAATATATCTACCGACAGCATCTCTATCTGTGCACAGCCCTTCATAAGGATGTTGTCTCCACAGCCCTCACGCTTGTCCTCTGTACCATCTTCTGTACCATCTTCTGTACCGTTTTCTGTCTCGGATGCGTCTGCTTTCTTAGCATCTGTCTCGGAAGCGATCCTGCTCACCCTGTCCGAAGTACTCTCTTTATTTTTCTGGAAGCTGTATGCAACAATACCGGTAACCGCCAATATAAGTATGATAAGAACCACCATCAATATATCCTTTTTTCTTTTCATCTCTTACTCCTTTAACTTAAAATGCAGACAGCAGAAAAGCTGTTTTTATTTTTTTCCTTACTTTATATGACGAATCATCATCCCCGGATGTGACACCGGGGATGATGAAATATTCACAGTCCCGCCTACAGAAGTAGACAGAACTGTTATATACATCAAGGGCATCGATATCTATCAATCAAAGATAACATAGTTCTGGCTTGAGTCAGGACTCCATACACCTCTTGTGTATTCAGCCGCATATGCAGATCTTCTCATCTTGACTCTTGCGTATATCTTATTTTCCTCTCTGACCCTATTGGTGAAGCTGGCCTTTACCCCCTGCTTGATCATATGTGCATTGGACTTATTTTCTGCATTATATCCATCCAGAGTATCAGTTCCCTGAACTCTGTAATACAGGTTAGGACCGCTTGTAGGATGTATATACACCTTTGTATAATCTGTCTTCAGCCTGCTCTCTGTATATCCGACAGAACTTATACTTTTAAAACTGTAGTCTGTATCCAAATAATTCGGGTAAGTTCCCGGATCTTTTGCAAACGCAGTACCGGCTGCCTCTGCAGCAAAGCGGCGTCATTGCAGCAACTATTGCAGCAGCGCCACATATTCTGGAACTGTATTTTACAACCAGTTTCCCCATGAATTTCTTCATTGCATATTCCCCCTTCTCATTCGTTTTTGTGTTTTCATCCTACCATGAGAAGACATTCTGCAACCAAATTTATCTGTGAACGGTCAAAAATAGGGGGTGAATGAATCAAACTGCCCGTTCACCCCCTATTTTTGACCGTTCGCAGATTATTTCCGTCTAACGACAAAGAAAGATTGTATAATGAAGTAATTAATTTTTAGGGGGATTTACATGATCTTATCCGAAAAAGCAAGCAAAAAAATCGTATCCATAATGGTTACGAATAACAAAATTGATAATAACCTTGCAGAAGCTTATGAATATTGCATTGATTTCGCTTTAGACCTGATATTTTTCAATCTCAGTCTGCTCATTGCCGGTTTTATCACTCACAACTTTATTCTGTCAGTCATATACGTATTCATGCTTGTACCGGTCAAAATGCTTGCGGGTGGCGCCGACAGAATCAGAAGCAAACATTGCTGCACACTTTTACTTGTAATTATTTTTATATTGCTCATTATTATGGTATCATTTCATCTGTACAGGTATTGCAACATGATCATGCTGTGCAGCATCATTATATTTGCAAATCAGATTATTGGACATTTGCAATTGCACTTTCATAAGGAGGGACCGCTATGAAACTGAATATAGCCATCTGCGATGACAACATTGATTTTATGAATAAACTTGAAAAGATGCTTGTTACATACTCGATGAAAAGTGAAATTGATATTCACGCAGACAAGTATCCAAGCGGTCACAACCTGTTGGAGGCATACGGCCAGGAAAATGCTTTAAGATATCAGGTTATCATGCTTGACATAGAGATGCCCGGAGAAAATGGCATATCCATAGCAAGGGAGATCAAGCGAAATTATGACTTTAGTGTATTGATCGTATTTATAAGCAACTATCCTGAATACATGATGGATTCTTTCTCGGTCCATCCTTATCACTTTTTGCAAAAGCCTTTGACAACTGAGACTCTTGACGCTCTGATGAACGATATAGAAACCTATTATAGGAAAAACCAGACCCTGATCTCTATCATCAGCGATGACTCCATTGAGCACACTATAAATATCAACGAAATCGTCTACATAGAGTGCATAGATTCTGCCAGCCGTACACTGGCATTTCATATGACCGATGCCCAGATACACACAACCGGAACACTGTCTTATTGGGAAAAAACCATAAATGACAAAGCATTCATACCATGTTCCAGGAGTGTCATCGTAAATTTGCAGTTTATACATTTTATCCAGGATAACTCCATTGTACTGAAAACCGGGGATATCATAGGTGTCAGCAAAAGAAACAAAAAAACACTTGTAGACAATTTTATGAATAAGATAGTGTCCTTACACGACAATTGATTGAGAGGCGGTCATTATGAATTACATAATCAGTGCAATAACTTATATTTTCGATATATTTATCATATCCTCATATCTGAAAAGCATGCTGAAAAACTTCAAGAAAAAATATTCCGTATGGTACGTTATATCGCTCGCTTCCGTTGAAATACTACTATATGTCAACGAGCGGCTATCTACCCACTACAGCTTTATTCCGACAACTATCACCACCCTGGCTATAAGTATGCTGACCACATTTGGTTTGAGTTTCTTCTTTGCAAATACAATAAAAGCCAGAATCCTGACTGCTTTATCCTTTCAGGTTCTGGTTTCTCTTGGTGAGACATTTTTTACCTTTATTATCACGAACTTCAATCCCTCCATACTTCAGATCACTGACCGGATTCTGCTGTACAGTATCATGAACCTCGGATCTAAAGTCATGCTTTTTCTTCTATGCATGGTAACTTCTCTTTTTTTCAGGAATGTAAAATATGAACATCCAGTGGAATACAGCATACTGCTGTTCACGACACCGGTGATAACCGTGACTATTTTTTCATTTACGCCACTGCAGTTCCTGTCTGAAAGCAACAATCTGCTGTTTTATGAGATTTTGTTTGTATGCCTTACTTTGCTGAATATCGTCAATTATGTTCTTATTCAGAAAACATTTGCCGCAACAATCATAAAGTATACAAATATGAATATACAAAGGCAGTTGGATTTTCAAAAGAAAAAGTATGAACAGCTTGGAGAGTCATACAGACAGACAAGACGAATTATACACGATGTAAAAAATCATTACTTCTACATACAGGAGCAGATAAACAACCATCACTACGACCAGCTTCTGGACTACACTTCCGCCGCTATCCAGGATATGGAGGATCACTATGCCAAGTATAACACCGGCAACCTTGTTATTGATTCTTTCCTGACAAGCTATGACAATCTGGCAGTAAAAAATAATATATCTTTTTACACCAGGTTAAATCTTGACTTTAACCGTATCCCGGTTGGCGACTATGACCTGTGCACCATACTTGGCAATATCCTTGATAATTGTATAACCGCCTGCAGGATTTGCAACAATGGTGACAAATATATCAGCATCTCTATTGAAACAACTGATGATGACCGTTTTGTCATCCATTGTGAAAACCGTGCACCTGAAGAAGAAACTACCAGATCACGCCGTTCTATAAACCACGGTTTTGGCATGAACAATATCCAGCAGGCAGTGGAAAAATACCATGGTTATTTTGTTTTTAAGCACTCCGGGGATATCTTCTATACAGACATCCTGGTGCCGATCATAGAAGAGTCAAAGAGACTGTACAACGGACATACTTTTAAAAAATCTAATAATATCGTGTCATAATTATCATATAAAATCAGGCGTGGATCACACATAGTGTATACCCACGCCTGTTGAATTTCATCGTCTATACTTTCTTTTGTCTGGCTGCAAGCTTTTTTCTATCCCCTTAAATCAGTCCTGCTGCGGCCTTTTTTCGATCATATATAAACCACTAGTTACCATACACAATTATATGGATTACTTTCCAAGTGGCTTGCCTGTGAGTTTCTCGTATCCCTCAAGGTAGATGTCAATAGTCTTCTGAGCGACATCCTCTGGAAGCTTCCATCCCTTGTCCGGGTTAGCCTTCAGCCAATCACGTGCGAACTGCTTGTCAAATGATGGCTGACCATGTCCTGGCTCATATACATCTGCCGGCCAGAATCTTGAGCTGTCCGGTGTGAGCATCTCATCACCGAGAACGATATTGCCGTTCTCATCAAGGCCAAACTCAAACTTTGTATCTGCAATGATGATTCCTCTTGTAAGTGCATACTCTGCACACTTCTTGTAGAGTGTGATCGTGTACTCCTTGAGCTTTGAAGCGTACTCCTCGCCCTTTCCTGGGAAGTACTTCTCAAGGTGAGCAATACTCTGCTCATATGATATATTCTCATCGTGATCGCCAATCTCGGCCTTTGTTGATGGTGTGTAGATAGGCTCAAGAAGCTTATCAGACTCCTTAAGTCCCTCCGGAAGCTTGATTCCACATACTGTGCCGTTCTCCTTGTAGCTTGCCCATCCGCTGCCTGTGATATATCCACGCACGATACACTCGATTGGAAGCATCTCGAGTTTTCTGCACATCATGCTGTTGCCGTCGAACTTCTCCTGCTGGAAGAACTCTGGCATATCTTTTACATCAACTGAGATCATGTGGTTAGGAAGGATGTCCTGTGTCATATCAAACCAGAACTTTGACATCTGTGTCAGAACTGTTCCCTTCTTGGAAATTACATTGTCAAGAATGACGTCGAAGCAGCTTATACGATCTGTAGCTACCATGATCAGACTGTCTCCATTGTCATAAATCTCACGTACCTTACCTTCTTTGATTGGCTTTAATTCCTGCATTTTTTTATCTCCTTGATATTTGTATTGTGTCATCAGGCACATACCCGACAACCCACGCACATAAATGTGCGGTTTTTGAAAATACCTGTTAGAAATTGTATTCATATAAATGTGTATCACTTTTTATGGCTGCTTGTCAAGGCTTTGACCGTCCTCAAAATTTTTTTCTCAAAATTTGTCAAGGTTTATGCGCTCCCCGGGATTTTTATTGTGTAAAAGCACATTTTTCATCTTTACAACGTCATTTGTGATGGCTATAATAACAGAGCACAATATCTAGTGGCTGTCTCACATTATCTCCACCAAATATATTGTGTTTACATTATTTGTCGCAAGCGTCAGCCTGATGACCTACGCACGCATCAGCGTGCTACCTATTTTATTTGTCGCAAGCGTCAGCTTATTTTCTTTATAAATAATTCCATGTGGCATGGGCAGCCGCATCTACTATATGACGTCAAACCAGACCTGAAAGGTCTGATTTCAGTTAATTTGAATGATTGGAATATTAGGATTAAATTTAGCATTGAATTGGAAGAGGGAGGCTATTGTTGTGTCAGAGGAAGCTAAAACACACGTACATGTAATCAAAAGAAATGGAGAAGAGGTGACATTTGACCTGTCAAAGATAGAGAATGCCATCAGAGCTGCCAACAATGAGGTTGACAAACTCCACCAGCTTAACGAATACCAGGTTCACGCCATAGCGGATAATCTGGAGAAACAGATAGAGTCGATGTCCCACGCAGTCCACGTGGAAGACATTCAGGATATGGTCGAGACAGGCATCATGGAGATGCGAGGCTACGAGGTTGCACAGAAGTATGTGCGTTACCGTTACAAGAGAGAGCTCGCACGTAAATCCAACACCACGGACAACGGAATTCTTGCGCTCATAGACCATATGAACGAGGAGGTCAATCAGGAAAACTCCAACAAGAATCCAGTGATCAACTCAACCCAGCGTGACTACATGGCTGGCGAGGTGTCCAAGGATCTCACAAAAAGAATGCTTCTGCCTGAAGATATTGTGGAGGCTCATGAGGCGGGAATCATACATTTCCATGATTCAGACTACTATGCTCAGAAGGAGCACAACTGTGACCTCATCAACCTTGAGGATATGCTGCAGAACGGAACCGTGATCAGTGAGACCATGATTGAGAAGCCACACAGCTTCTTCACAGCATGCAACGTCACAACTCAGATCGTGGCACAGGTTGCCAGCAACCAGTACGGCGGACAGACATTTACCCTGTCCCATCTGGCACCATTTGTGGATGTGAGCAGAAAGAAACTCCGTGCACAGGTAATCGAAGAACGCAAGGAGTGCGGAGAATCACTCGACGACGCAATCATCGACAAGATCACAGAGAAGAGACTGTTAAACGAGGTCAGAAGCGGAATACAGACTATACAGTATCAGCTCATCACGCTGATGACATGTAACGGTCAGGCACCATTTGTCACCATGTTCATGTATCTGGATGAGGTCCCTGAGGGACAGACAAGGGATGACCTGGCACTCATCATAGAGGAGGTCCTGAATCAGAGGATCAGAGGAGTCAAGAACGAGAAGGGAATCTGGATCACACCGGCATTTCCTAAGCTTATATATGTTCTGGACGAGGACAACATCACCACAGATTCCAAATACTGGTATCTGACCGAGCTTGCCGCCAAATGCACCGCAAAGCGCATGGTTCCTGACTACATCTCCGCCAAAGTCATGAGAGAGATGAAGGACGGCGACGTATATCCATGCATGGGCTGCAGATCGTTTCCTACAAAGGAGGACGGCATCAGGAATCCTGATGGATCGCGCAAATATTACGGGCGTTTTAACCAGGGTGTCGTGACCATCAATCTGGTTGATGTGGCATGTTCATCATACGGCGACATGGACAAATTCTGGAAGATCCTGGACGAACGTCTTGAGCTTTGTCACAAGGCACTCAGATGCAGACATGAAAGACTGCTCGGAACCATATCAGATGTTGCTCCTATACTGTGGCAGCACGGTGCGCTGGCAAGGCTTAAAAAAGGCGAGAAGATTGACAAGCTGCTCTTCGGCGGCTATTCAACCATTTCCCTTGGCTATGCAGGTCTCTGCGAGATGTGCGTCCGCATGATCGGCAAGACTCATACATCCGAGGAGGGCAAGAAATTTGCCCTTGCAGTTATGCAGAAACTCAACGACAAATGTGCTGAGTGGAAGGCAGCTGAGAATATCAGCTACTCTGTATATGGAACTCCAATGGAGTCAACCACTTACAAGTTCGCAAAGAATCTGCAGAAGCGTTTCGGAATCATCCCGGGTGTTACAGATAAGAATTATATAACCAACAGCTATCATGTACACGTAACTGAACAAATTGATGCCTTCAGCAAATTAAAATTCGAGTCAGAATTCCAGAAGCTGTCCCCGGGTGGCGCCATCAGTTATGTCGAGGTTCCAAACCTCCAGAACAATATAGACGCAGTTCTTGAAGTCATGAAGTTCATATACGACAACATTCTCTATGCTGAACTGAACACCAAGAGCGACTATTGTGAGAAATGTGGCTATGACGGCGAGATCAAGATAGTGACAGACGACTACGGCAAGCTGGTGTGGGAGTGCCCTAACTGCGGCAACCGTGACCAGAACACTCTCTTCGTCGCAAGGCGTACCTGCGGTTATATCGGAACCCAGTTCTGGAACCAGGGACGTACACAGGAGATAAAGGACAGAGTGCTTCATCTGTAGAATAGACCATATTAAAAAGAAATATTATTAATAAAACCACAGGCAGTCAAGTTGTTTATGAGCTTACCTCAAAAATCAACTGACTGCCTGTGGTTTTTATCACTTCCGTACTTCATTACATTTTTATCAGGATCTATCCTACCCTCATGTAAGCGGCATCATCTGCAAAATGTAATATTTCCCCTAGAACTCCTGCCAAAGGTTCATCTTCTTGGCATTCTCCACTATATCTATACAACTTCCATCTAGTGCGTTGATGCACACGATCTGTGATATCTCTCCCTGGGAATTTTCACCCCGAAGCTCCTCGCTCTGTGTAAATACCCATGCCGGTATGTAACACAGACTGCCTGAATCATCTGCGGTTGCTATATATTTGAGCTCAACCTTGTTAAAGGCTATCTTGCCATATCTAGTCTGATATTTTTCATAATATGCAGCGATGTTTTCATTTGCTTTGGCAATCATGTCATCCCAGCTCAGTATGTTCACATCCTCATCTTTAAGGGATGACGGATCCGTGTATAGATCTGCGTACATGCTTATGATTCCATCATCATTTATGCACATAATTGCGTAATCATTGATATCCATCATATATCCGTTCTGGCTCTGAAGATTATCCACGTTGTATATCGTACCCATTCCGGTCTTTGCGCCGTATATAGTTCTGTTCAGCAGGATCGAATATCCATCCACCTTGCTCTGCAGGACATCTCCGTCGTCATTTGACCAGATTCTCACAAGGGGCTCCACGCTGGTCTTCTCCATTCCATCTATTCCCATCTTGCTGAGGAAATTCATTGCCTCTGATATTGCATCACTCTCTGTCATCTTGCTCTCATTTGCAGCATCAGTCAGGTCTACATTGGTCGCCTGGCTCACGCCTGTCACATATGTGTACTCAGCTCCGCTCACGCCATCCAGATACTTGTTGTTCTCTGTCTCAGTCTCTGAAAATGACACAAACATTCCTGCATCGTACTTTTCATCTCCACATTCTGACACTGACAGTGAATATTCTTTGTCTCCATACTTTCCTATATACTCACCATATGGATCATCATAATTCTCAAGTGCAGGAAGAGAATCCGGTGCATCCTTCATCTTTTTCTTGTACTCCTCTATCTGGCTGTCATACCAGGCATCTGATGAATCATCCCCCTGATCTGCTGCCTGCTTCTTGTACTTCTCAGCCATCTCGATCATATTTTTCAGCTCATCCTTTGTCTGCATATCATCTTTTCTGATATAAATTCCCTGCGACTTGTCAAGCGAGCCTTCAACTATGCTCTGTATCTGTGATGCATCAAACTTCATGGTACTGTAATAAACCTTCTTCATCTTATCCGCATCAGGAACCTCTATTGAATCAGCCACGCAGCTTATCTCCGAAAGTCCGGAATTTCCTACATCAAATGTCTGGTCACATTTGTCCGGCACACCAAGACTCTTTGCCAGTCCACTCTTTCCCGAGTCTTCTCCTGCATCGTCACTGTATCCGCTGCCTAAGCCATCCCCATCAATTGAATAATCCACCTTCTTACTTCCACAGCCGCAAAGCTGCGTAGCCATCACTCCCACCAGCACGCATGCCGCAATTCTTGTCGCTCTCTTTGATCTTCTCATAATATTTTTCCTCTCTTTCCTATTTGTGCGATTACCTTGTCAAAGTTTTTATTCCTCCATCGCCATCATCATAACTGAACCAGGTACCCAGTGTCTTTGCGGTCTCAGCTATGTCTATAAGACTTCCATCAATTGCATTTATGTACACCATCTGCACTATGTTATGATATGCAGCGCCATCATCTAAAATGTCTTTATCATCTTCCTCAGTAAGCGTCCATGCCGGAACATACGCAAGACTTCCGTCATCCTTTCTGCACGGCACATACAAAAGCCTGGCACTGTCAAATTGCACCTTGGAGTATGCCGTAGGATATTTCCTGTAATACTCTGAAATGTTGTCATTTGCCCGCTCCAGCATATCAGTCCAGCTAAGCAGCCCTGTATCTTCCCTGACAAATGAATCCGGATCCGTAGTCAGCCTTGCTCTCACACTGAACACACCTTTATCATCTACATACACCGAAGCAAGATCCCCGTCATGCATGACATATCCCTTATCATTTTTCAGGTTATCTACACCAGTGGGATCCTCGTACACCACAGGGATTCCGGCGATCTGTCTGCCAAATTGAAATACATAACCATTTTTTTCTGTCTTTATGCACGTCATACTTCCGTTGAGCCACGTCCTGATCACAGCCTGAGAACTCCTGAATGCCATCCCCGATATTCCGAGCTTATCCAGAAATTCCTGCGCCATGATCCTTGCAGAATTCTCGTCCAGACTGCACACATTCTGCTCATCTCCGGCATCCACTCCAGAATCAACCTCACCCACGGTCTCGGTGACAACCGCATCAGGCACATTTGCCAGATAATCCTGGTCACGGCTTGCATCTGCGCTGTACTCAACACTCACGCCTGATGCCCCTTCATCCTTGTCTCCTCCGGATATCCACAGACTAAACTTATCTCCATCACTCTGACCTACATATATCTTGTCTGATGTATACTCTGCCACCGGTCTGTAGGTATCAGGAGCACTCGCCATTCTGATTTTCTCAGCAGCGATATCACTGTCATACATATCTGCCACATCCGTTTTTCCTTCTTTAAGAGCCTGGTCACGGTACGCTTCGATAAGGTCTATCCCCTGCTGTATTTCCTCCTTTGTCATATTCTCATCACCATCGTCGCGGCAGTATATCCCCTCCGACTTGTCAAATACGCCCTCCACCATGGATTGTATTTTTTCCTGAGTCAGTTCTATCCTGTCGAAACCAACAATGTACGCTCTATCCGTCCCTGGCACATCTATGTCATCGGTGTCCAGACTTATCTCCGAAAGCCTGGATTTCCCTGTGTCAAATGTGGTCTTACAGGAATCTGGTACACCAAGCTTCGCCCTTAGCGATGCCCCGACATTCTCCTGTATGGAATCTCCGTATATGTATGTTGTCCGGGTCTCTCCCTGCGCTGAATTTCCATTCACCATCTCACATCCACACAGGGACAGTGATATAGCACCAGCCATTATCAGAGCCAATCTTCCGGAGTATTTTGTCATGTCTATCATACGTTTTTTATCCCTTCTTTTTTCATAACTCACCTGTTTGCATGGGGTGCGCCTGCCAGGGCTTTTTCTCTCTCTTGATGAAATTTTACTTGAAAATCTGATTAAGAAACAATTACCCTCTTCTTTAAGAAATTCTTAAGAGTTCCTGCCCCAGATGGCATATCAGACTACAGTTAAGCTTCTTCTCTCCCTATTCTGATCCCTATTCTGGTCAAAGGAAAAAATTGCTGTCAAACAAAAAAAGATCCTTCCCGCCCAGCAGCCAGCCAGACAGAAAAGATCTTTGTAATTCTCCGTATATCATTAAGCCCCTGCAAATACGAGGAGCAATATCACACCCACAAGTGTCAGCACACCGCCGACAAGAAAAGCCGTCTTAAACCACTTCTCTTCACCTGTTATATGCTCAAATGTATCGTCCTCAACCTCCACGTAACTTAGTGCCGTCATTACCAGAAGTCCAAGCCCGGTAAATATTGCAGACACAGGAGGAATCTTTATAAATGGAAGAACATACAAAATAAAATATACAATGTCACATCCCAGAAAGATAAACAGCTTTTTTCCATACTTTTCCAACATAATACATACTCTCCTTTATCCGGTATTTACATCAGCTTGTATAATAACACCATCGGCTCACGGACTCAAGCCCGGCTGCGCTTTCCCTTTAATTTCTTTATTATATCGTCACATCCACATACGGCACTTATCCCCACAGCAATCCCGAGGACAAACAGTATCGTATCATTGCCACGTGCACTAGCCGTCACCCAGTCCGAGTCAAATGCCGCGCTCAGGGTATAGTATAGCGGTGCTCCGGGAAGAAGCGGTATAAGCCCCACTATCAAATACTGATTTGCCGGAGCTTTCATTATCCTCGCGGCAGCCTCAGCAAAAATTGCTGCCCACAAACTGGCAATAAGTGAAGGAACAAACACATCGTCTACGACCTTTCCAATCAAAATGTACACTACCCATGTACACATTCCGTTTATCGCCGCCGGTATCACATTTCTCTTTCCTAGATTGAACATAAAAGCAAATCCCAGCGAACCTAATAGAGCTGTGACAACCTGTATGATCGTTTGCTGCACTTGTCTGCACCTCCTAAATCGTGATAAATACCGCCAGGGCAAATCCGCACGCTATCGCCGCCGCCCAGAGCAGCGACTCAACCAGCCTCAGGCTTCCTGTTATAGTATCCCCGACAAACATGTCCTTCACCGCATTTGTCAGCGCAAGCCCCGGGATCAGCAGCATGATATCTCCTATCATGACCTTGTCCTCATGTATTGGAAGCACGTGCCCTGCCAGTCCGATCAGTACGCCCGTGACAAATGAACTCAGGAAATTAAACAGTATGTTGTTGGTGCATATCGGGGCAAAATACATCTGCATCAGCCATATCCCCACAGCAAATGCCGCCGCCATAACTCCATCAAGTATGCTTCCGCCGAAGAATACCGCAAGCGCTCCCGCCGCCAGCACGCTTCCCACGCACACCCGGAGTCTCGGCGCTGATGCCTGCTCTATCTCTTCAATTCGTTCTTTCAGACCCTCAGTGGCTAGTGGCTGTCTGCAATACTCTCTGCTCAGGGCATTTATCCGCTCCAGCTTCCAGAAGTCCGTCTTTGTCCCATCCCTGGTTCCTCTGGTCATGGAGCACACCGATCCATCCGGCATGTTCATGGTACATACCAGAGTGGATGTAATAGCAAATACGTCCATACGCTCTGCTCCATAAGCAGCTCCCATTCGTCTGAGTGTATCCTCCACTCTCTTCACCTCCGAGCCATTCCGGATCATCATGGCTCCCACATCCATGAACAGACCGAGCATTTTCACATCCTCCGGCCTTCCTTGAGACATATCCCGCAGCTTCTCCATCCCGCTGTGCCTGTCAATATCCGCCATACCCATATGCCACCATCCTTTTTGTACAGATATACCGCATGCCATTATCTATCTCATTGGAACCTGCTGGAAATACTGGTGTCTTCTCTCATCCACTATTTTCTCCAGTTCCTTCTGATTGTGGTTATATATCTTATTTAGCTCATCGTTGTATCCTATTATTATGTATGGAACCACACTTTCTATGTATGCAAGGGTGTCATCACAGTCCTTCTCCTTCTTCATCGGAAGCGCCATTCCGCTGCCATCATTCAGCCTGACCTCGATCTGGTAAAACTTACCCGCCTTGATTCCGTATACTCTGTTCTGGGTTATGAGCTTATATACCCACATAAGCTCCCTGGTCTCGGCAAAATTCACCGTGTCACCCTTGATATACATGAAGAACTCGTTATTTAATCTGAGGCCATTAACTGCGGCACCTGATCTGTAAAACTGCTCTATCCTCTCCATCTCATATTCAGGATTTGACTTCTTCTTGCAGTAATCCAGCACGTCTCTTATGTTGCTCTGCCTTATTGCCAGAGATACAAACCATGCCGCAAATGCGAGAAACATCGCGGATACAAGCCCTATCCATATTGATTCTTCATCTGCCCCCATTGCTGCAACAACACCGGCGATTCCGATTGCTGCAAATATCACTGCTCCAATAACACATTTTATCCTGTACTTTGTTCCAAGCTTCTTTATCATCTGTTTTAACCCCATTTTCTTATTATGTCGTGCATCGTTTTCGATATCTGACAAATCTCCCTTTACATGCATACTTTCTGCCTATATCACAACATTCAAGCAGCTGTTGCCGTCTTCTCAGTCATATTCAACCGCCATAAGGCATAAACCATGCGGCGGCGCCGTAGGCCCTGCAAGCTGCCTGTCTATCCCCACTATGATCTCCGGCATATGCTCCGCATCAATATGTCCATATCCTACCTCCACCAGAGTTCCGGTGAGTATCCTCACCATGTTCTGCAAAAAGCCATTTCCATGGAATCTCATGCGGACGTAGTCTCCCTCCTTGACTATCTCCACATCATATATGATTCTCACCGTGGACTTCTTCATCTTGTTATTGCCACAAAATGATCTGAAATCATGCTTTCCGACAAGATACGATGCAGCCTTTTTCATCGCATCTACATCAAGTGCACTGCCCTGCGGCACACACCACACATAATTTCTGTTAAACACAGGTTTCTCAGCACCTACATACAGCGTGTATTCGTAGATTTTACCGGTTGCATTCAGCCTTGCGTGAAACCTGTCCCCAGCCACAGCAACATCACGCGCGCAGATATCCGCAGGCAGATATCTGTTCAGATAATCCTTTATCTCATCAGGTGTCATATCTGTATTCAGCCTTCCGCTTGCGACCATGGCTCTGGCATGGACACCCGCATCAGTCCTGCCTGCACCATGGATATCGACATTTGCATCGACCATCCTGGTGAGAACCGCCTCTATTCGCCCCTCCACTGTATCCGCATTTGTCTTGCTCTCCCAGCCGTGATAGCGGGTGCCATCATAGCTGAAATTAAATCTGTAATTTACCATATGTCCTCTCCAGGGACGTTCCTTCTGTAACGAGGAGTGTCCCTCTGTCATATAAATCCAATACAGGGGACACTCCTCGTTACAAAAGAAGCGTCCCTACTACAGTACCTGCTCGCCTGTGTCTTCCTCAAATTCCTTTGCCTGTTCAAGCCAATATTGCTTATCTTTATCGGTTATCGGTCTTATAACTTTACATGGGTTTCCGGCTGCTATCACACCATCCGGAATGTCCTTTGTGACAACCGATCCTGAGCCTATGACAACATTTGAACCTATTGTAACACCCGGATTGATGACCGTATTACCGCCGATCCATACATTATCGCCTATTGTGACCGGCTTGCCAAGCTCCACACCGGAATTCCTGATCATCGCATCTATCGGATGACATGCACAGTATATATTGACCCTTGGTCCCAGAAATGCATGATCTCCAATGATGACGTCACACTGATCCAAAACTATCAGCCCTGTATTTGCATAGAAATAATCTCCCACATGTATATTTGTTCCATAGTCGCAGTAAAATGGCGGCTCTATGTAACACTCCTTTCCCATGTGTGCAAATAATTTTCCAAGATACTCGCCGGTTCTTGTCATTGTCTCAGACCTAGGAGCACTGTTGAACTTATCTACCAGATCCTTTGCCTTACCCTCCGGATCCCAGTCCACACATCTGTATAATTTACCTGCTTTCATTCTGCCAAGCATTTTCTCTACTCTGTCCATTATATTTTCTCCTATAATATAAAAGTGATAATAATTATCGACTAAAAGATACCACTCTTTAATGTGGCAATCAATGGCATTTGCAATTATTAATAAAGCGAATCCAACGTAAGTAATACGTCATTCTCATCAGATATTGATTCAAACCAATCTGTATATCCAGATAACGAAAAGAATACATACAATGATTCTCTGTATTTTTCAGGTATAAGTTGTCTCTGTCATTAACAGAAAAACTGCTCTCCAGTTTGGAAAGCAGTTTTTCGTCCGTCCGTCAATACACGAAAATGTACATCCCAAACCAATGCAGCGCCGCCCCCAGCATCACAAATATATGCCAGATAAAATGCGCTCCTTTGGTATCCTTCACAAACGGTATCATGCCAAGCGTATAAATGATGCCGCCGCCCACGATCATTCCAAGAAGCGGTTTGTCATTTCTGAACCAGCCCGGAATAAACATGACCGCGCTCCATCCGATGACGAAGTACAGTGTGTAATGTATCGGTCTGAACCTGCCTGGTCCGAATACGCATATGATGGATATGCCCGCTATAATGAGTGCCCACTGCACGCAAAAAAGCACAATCCCCAGGGTATTTCCCCAGTACACAAGGTACAGCGGTGCAAATGTTCCGCCGATCAGAAGATATATAGAAGAGTAATCAAACCTTCTCCATATCCTCTTCACCGTAAGCCCCGATTTGTATGAATGATACAGGCAGCTCATAAGGAACATGAGTATGAGTGATATGCCATAGAAGCAAGACGCCATCACCTTAAGCCCCGTATCTGATTTAAGAAGCAGCAGGACAAACCCTGCGATGGCAAGTCCGGCGCCTATTCCGTGAGTGACTGCATTCCCCACCTCCTCAAGTACGGTGAGCTTTGGTGGCTCATTTAATTCCCTGTAATGCAATTTTTTTGCCCTTTTTTCCTCTTTTTTCTCTTCTTTTATATTCTCTCTGTCCAGTTCAGCTTTCTTCTGCCTGACCAGATTCAGATCGCCCTGTTCAGGATTTTCTGCGTCATGTCTATCTTTTTGCATGTCAGTCATTTTGTCAATTACCTCTGATTTTTTATTTCTATGATTATGTGTATTCCAAACTATATTCTTCTGTAACTATATAGCCACAATCATATTCCGCTGCGACTTTATATTCTGTAATTATATACTTCCGTAAAATTTGTTTTTACATTTGCATATCCCACAGACTAAGAAAGCACTTCCAATATCTCCACGCCACGTCTCTTAAGCCACACTCTGAGGCAGGCTGCTGCCAATGCTGTCACCGCCACGCATATTATAAGATATGCTGTCAATCCGGTCATGCTTCCAATCAACATATACCCAGCCACAATGACAATTATATATGCAAAATTGGATAAAAGCGCAACCAGGACTCCCATGCTCTGTTTCACCACCGCAGTCTCTGATGTCCAGTCAAGTTTTGGCATCTTGAGATTGATCACAAGACCTATATACGCCGTCAGGACCACATACAGACACGGTATCAAAAGCATCATCACTCCATTTGCAAATGATGGCTTCACAATAACTATCATTACTATATCTAAGACGGCAGCCGGGATCATTGTCAGGATCACATGCATCTTTATCTTCGCCCGGAGTATCTGCCACGGTGTGACAGGAAGCGATCTCATGATCCACAAAGTCTTTCCCTCAAGTGATATGGACGGTGCTGTCAGATCGTTCATTGATGCCGCCGCACACGCAGCCACACAGGCGCCAAATACAAGCACGCCATCCGGCAAGCCCGGAACTTTGGAGATCGTATCAACGACAAACTGCCCCTTTACAATACATACCACCGCCAGGACAGGCATGAGCAGTGTTCCGAGTGAACAGTTGAGCATATAAACGGCTGACGAAGTGAGTTTTTTGAACTCTCTCTGGAGAAGTGCCATCTCCCCGCTCCGTGCTCTGGTGCGTTTTGCCACCATTTTTATCTTGGTATGTCCGGTCTTCGTCGTGACTATTCCGGTAAATGTGCGCTCAAGTACCAGCCACACTGCCAATGTTATCACCGCAGTTCCTGCTGCCACAAGAACAAGATGCCACGCATTGCCGGCTGCGGCACTGCCCACCACATAGAGCGGATAAGCCATTCCCTTTATCTTTGAGCTGTACATCTCCGCATTTGCAAGAATACTTGAGAGCATCTTATTTGCATTCATGTACACACCGTAGTATAACACCAGAAATGCCAGCGACAACACAACTGTCACAAAACTCTTGTTTCTTGTCTTATTGCCTATCTTGCCCACCACCAAGCCAAGTATGCATGACAGCACCAGTATGACAAATGTCAACAGCACCAGCACGATAGAAGCCGACGCCAGAGCCCAGACGCCCGGATGGACCACAACGCCGTACACTATTATTCCGGGAACCATGGCCGTGACTGCGAACATTGCTCCCATAATGTATACTCCTGATATTCTGGAAAAAAGTATTGCCCTGACCGGTATCGGGAGTGACAGCATCAAGTCGTTGTCCTTTGCCTGATACAGACTTGCAAATGTATTGAACACACTGCCAAATATTCCAATAGCAAGTGTCAGAAGTGCAATCATCGACATGTACATCCAGTCCATTCCCACCGCACAGAGCGGTGCACACATGGAATATGCCACGCTTCCAAACATAGCTCCCATGCATCCGATAAGCAGCAGGACATATGCAGCAATCCCAAGCACTGCGGCTTTCTTTGATCTGGATTTCCCGGTCTTGCGGTCGATGAAAAATCCACTGAACAGCATCTTAAGCTGTTTTCTCATCAAAATCTTTATCATGACTCGTCCTCCAGCTCTAGGAACACAGATTCCAATGACTCGTCACCCTTCACCTGCTCCATTATGCCGGCTTTCACAAGGTGTCCGCCCTTGATGATCGCCACCTTATCACACAGCTTCTCAGCCACTTCAAGAACATGCGTGGAGAAGAATATCGCACCTCCTTCATCACACATCTTTCTCATCATCTGCTTGAGTATGTGGGATGCCTTTGGGTCCAGTCCCACAAATGGCTCATCCATGATGATCAGCTTCGGCTCATGTATCCACGCCGATATGATTGCCAGCTTCTGCTTCATTCCGTGGGAATACTCGGATATGAGCTGTCCAAGATTATCCTTTATCTCAAATGCGTCTGCATATTTGTCAATAAGCTCATTCCTCACCTCTTCCGGCACAGCAAATATATCGGCTATAAAATTCAGATATCCCATTCCCGTCATAAAATCATAGAGATCCGGGTTATCGGGTATGTACGCAATATTCTTCTTGCACTCCAGAGGATTTTCCTTTATGGATACCCCGTCAATAAGGATATCTCCCTCCTCAAACTTCAGGATTCCGGTACACGCCTTGATGGTCGTTGTCTTTCCCGCTCCGTTATGTCCTATGAAACCATATATCTCCCCTGGCATTATATGGAGGCTCAGATTGTCCACCGCCACTTTATTCCCGTATTTCTTTGTAAGAGTCTTTATTTCAAGCATATTATCTACTCCTTTTTCAAATGGGGTCAGGCCCCTTTTCCCGGTTGGGGGTCAGGCCCCTTTTCCTCAAGCCCCTTTTCCCGGTTGGGGGTCAGGCCCCTTTTTTCTTCTTTCTTTTCATCCTTACTCTGAAGTCGTCAAGAGCCGCACGTCCAGGTCCCGTCATCGGCTTGATCCATCTGCCTTTAAGCAGATACGGGGTAAGTATGACGAATCTCAGCAGCTCATCCGTATATACAAATGAGAACACCGCAAGGAATGGAAGTTTCAGCACCATTCCGGCTACCCACGTTGCAGGTACGGAAAAAAACATCAGTCCGCCGATCTCCATGACCGTTCCGACAACTGCCTCTCCTCCAGCGCGGAAACACTCATTTTGTATATAGCAGCAAGTTCTGACTGCGCCAAAGAACAGATATATGAGAAGCATATACTTTGTGTACACCATAGCCTCTGCCCCAAGTCCAAATAGTGAAAACAGCGGATTGTGCAGCAACGCCATGATGAGCACTATGGTAAATGTAATAGCAGGACATACAAGTGCCGCCCTCTTTGCATATGAAAGACCTCTGTCAAGATTTCCTGCTCCGACCTCATTTCCAACTGCAACACTAGAAGCATTTGCCAGGCCACCAAAAAATGCGTACACAAATCCCTCACACACACGAAACGCCGCCATAGCTGCTATGGCCGAGTCGCTCTGATGCCCCATGACCACGTTGATTATCATCTGTCCGACTCCATATAATATCTCATTACAGACAATCGGAAATGCCTTGGAAGCGTATGACTTCACAAATCCTTTGTCTATATCGAAAGCTTTTTTCACATTAAATTTTATCTCCTGACTGCTCTTTGCAAGATAACAAATGATCAAAACTATATTTACAATTCCCGACACCAATGTACCTATGGCTGCTCCCGCAACACCCATCTTCGGCGCACCGAAGCGGCCATAGATGAGCACAAAATTGATGCAGAAGTTGAGAATCAAAGATATTACAGAACAGATAAGCGGCACCTTTACTCTCTCCGTCGACTTGAGCAATGCTGTGATGATTGCGGAAAATACCTGTAATGGATATGACCAGCCTACTATCCTCATGTACGGTTTTGCAAGGTCTATGATCGCTTGCTTGTCTGTATATATACCTAGTATCCATCCTGGTGCAGCAATCGTCACAGCTGCAAATATTATGCCTAACACTCCTGCACTTATAATTGCCAGGCCAAATGCTTTGTTCATGCCATCGGAATCCTTTGCCCCCCAATACTGCGACATAAAAAGCAATGAGCAGCCTACAAATCCCCAATATGTAGAAAACAGAAATGAGCCTATCTGTGCACACACACCAACCGCCGCAACCGCAATCTCGCCCTCGCTTCCTATCATGATAGTATCCACCATACTCGCCGTAGTAGTCAAAAGATTTTGCAACGCAATTGGCACGGCAAGAACCGCCAGCATTCTGGCAAATTCCTTCCAAGTCACCTTCTTATTATTTTTTACAAAGCCCATAGTAGCACTTCCCATAATCATTACCTCATAATATCTCCGGAACACCAGCCTGCATATGTCTAATATTCCACAAATTTCTATTTTTGATACGTCCGACTATTGTACTCCCGAATTTTCGTATTTGCAATGGTTTTATACCTATAGTTTGAACAAAGGGGTCAGGCCCCTCTCAAATTCACCCAATTCTTCCGTAAAAAACAAAGGGGCCTGACCCCTTTGAGCTGCCCCTTTGAACTTTATCGTTACCATATTTAATTAGAAAAAACCTCAAGCTCGCTCCATGCAGTCTCAAGCTCTTCCGA
This sequence comes from uncultured Coprococcus sp., assembly GCA_900548215.1. Classification (GTDB taxonomy): domain Bacteria; phylum Bacillota; class Clostridia; order Lachnospirales; family Lachnospiraceae; genus Coprococcus. The sequence goes on from URJI01000023.1 coordinate 20,795, forward strand.
ACTCCAATTCTCCCCAAGAGCAAATACCGCCCTGCACACATTAAATGTTATATCATCCCCCGCCGCAAGTTCTCTGAATACAACTCTGTGGGCAATATTCTGCAGACTGGCAAGTATACGGATCTTGGCATCTGATACATTTTGACACTCAGTCTTATCATCTCCGGGCTCTGCGTAATTACTATCATTTTCTCTGTACACACTCTCCCAGTCATAATCCGCAGTCCTGCCGCATGGTGCACCGCATACACTGCAGTCCGGCACAATGGCATGCTTATCTGCATGCGCTTTTGTGATCATTTTCTCTATGTCTGCATCAGAGCAGCCGAGCAATATATCGGAAGTATGCAAACCTTCTATTATTATGTCGTACGTGTCATCCGTCATATGCACTGCTCCGTCGGTGGCTCTCACAAGTCCTATGAGTGCGCCCACAAGCCGGCTGCCTGCCTCAGTTGTAATCCGTGTCATACTTGTTCATTTCCTTTTTCTGTAAATCATATCTTCTCGTCATCTGACATCTATATGCAGGTATTTGCATTGTCTCAATCAAGGATTCTTCCATCTATTGATATTGTTGCAACCTGCCATGGTATAAACTTGCCACTGCCTTGAAGTGCTTTCTTTGTGGCCATCTCCAGACCTCCGCAGCATGGAACTTCCATGCGGACTATTGTAACACTTTGTATATCATTTCGCCTTATAATCTCTGTAAGTTTCTCTGAATAATCGACACTATCAAGTTTCGGACAGCCGATCAGTGTCACATGTCCCTTTATGAATTTCTCATGGAATGATGCGTAGGCATAGGCTGTACAGTCTGCCGCTATAAGAAGCTTTGCACCATCGAAGTAAGGCGCGTTCACCGGTGCAAGCTTGATCTGAACAGGCCACTGTGAGAGCCGGCTTGGCCGCTCGCAGTCACGGTCGCCACCTGTCTGTCCGGCAGGGTTATCAAATACATGTTGTGAAGCTCCACCGCCTGTTGCCTTCCCATAATCTCCTGACGTTTCCGTTTTATCTGCCCCACTTAAGGCAATATCTTCCAAGGCTGATGCTGGTCTTCTGAATATGCTTCTCGCCATGGATCCTGGGCAGCCGGAATGAACCGGATTTTTTCCGCTGCTGCCTTCGGAATTTCTATCCCTATGCGATGCTCCAAAAGCCGCCTCACCGTTGGTATTTCCTGAAACCTGCTTAGCCTGCCTGTTTGCAATAACAGCCGCCTCATCATACGCAGCTGCTTCCCTCTCCACAAATGTTATGGCTCCTGTAGGACATGCCGGCAGACAATCACCAAGTCCGTCACAATAATCGTCCCTGAGAAGCTTTGCCTTGCCGTTTACCATTCCTATAGCTCCCTCATGACACGCATTTGCGCAGGCTCCGCATCCGTTGCACTTGTCCTCATCTATCTGTATAACTCTTCTTATCATATATGGGTCCTCCTATCATTTATCAGCAGTCCACTTGAAACGGATCCTTGAAATATCGCTTCTCATGTGCCACTATTATCTGTATTTCATCATCATTATATCCAAATGATGCATTTGTGTATGTTGAATTTTCAACATTTGAAATGGTATACTTTTTATAATATAAGAGAACTTTATATACAAGATATGTAGCATCAGCTCTCGCCAAATGCGATTATTAACGAACTTATGTTCAACACACGAGGTACTCATATGAATAAATATGTAAACATATTGTTGAAATCCAGTCTTTTCTCCGGGTTATCCGCCGAGGATACAGATTCAGTGCTGGACTGCCTTGGAGCAATAATAAAAAATTTTAAAAAAAACGAGTGTATTCTCATGGCGGGAAATACAACGGAATACATTGGCTTGCTGCTGACAGGCAAAGCGATAATTATACAGGAGGATTACTGGGGCGGCCAGAGTGTCATGTCCGCAATCCTGCCTGGGCATACATTTGCAGAATCTTACGCCTGCACCCCTTGCTCCATACTCGACGTAAGCGTATATGCCGAAGCCGCCTGCTCTGTAATGTTCCTGAATGTTCAGAAAATGCTCACTACCTGCCCGGTGACATGCGGCAAACACAACCAGATGATAAGAAATCTCCTGTGTGATCTCGCCGGCAAAAACCTGAAACTCGGTGAGAAATCCAAGCACATGAGCCAGAAAACAACAAGAGATAAGCTGCTCTCATACCTTTCGTCTGAAATGCACAGACACGGCGGCAACGAATTCGACATACCATTTTCCAGACAGCAGCTCGCCGACTTTCTGTCAGTGGACCGCAGCGGTCTGTCGACCGAGCTTGGCCGGATGAAGGATGAAGGTATGCTGGACTTCAAACGATCACATTTTATTCTTAAGACTCCTGCCCAGGGGTGGACTGATGTGTGATGTTGTTGTATCATGTAATAAACAGTTTAGGGAAATTCATGACAAATGGGGGACTTTCCCTGAACCATAATTTATCTACACATAATATATTCAGGAGGGATTTCAATGAAACCTATCAAAACTATCAAAAACGGATGGAACAAATTCACTGTTGTCGTAAAGGATAAAGACTACTCAACAAGAGAGGCCGTACTTTTTGCGATCTGCACATTCCTCACAGGACTTGTGCTCGGAATGCTCTGCTCCCCTAGAAAGAACCAGACATTCGGCTCATACAACGGAAACTGCAGCGATGGCGGTTGTAACTGCGATTGCGATTATGATGAGGACGATTTTGAGTAGACTGTGATCCACTTCCTATAGCAGTTTCAAAGTGTCTTCAACACAAAAACAACCACTTGATATACACCATGATATCAAGTGGTTGTTTCATTAGTAATCATGCTTCCTAAAATTCTGTTTTATTTAAATATTTAACATATCTATAGCGTCTGCAACCGTCTCCATCTTTCTTAATGTCGGTAACTATCCTATGCAACTCTCTCAATGAATCTGATGTAGCATTCTCCTCTGTAGACTTTTCCATATAACAAAGCAGGCTTTTAAGTTCTTCTGTATGACTTTCTTTTGTGCCACGGGTATACAGATACAATGTTCTGATTCCATCCTCATATGGCATATCCGGCTCCTCAACACACCTGTTCTTCACTGTATAAACCATTCGGTCAAGTCCAAACGGATCGTATGTTGTAATAAAGATCACAACAACATTTCTGAGGCAACTGTAGTCCTCACATGACGCAAGATTTGCAGAATCGATCTTCGTCTTGTTCTTTTCGGGATCGCTTTAATCTCCATACTTCTTGTGTGACAAAAGACTTCCCACCAGGAAATCATCCATCAAATTCATTTCTTCATAAATCCTCCTTCCCATAGTACATTAAATACTACAGAACAAGAGAATTCTGCATATACTCTGCTGCTTCAATGCACTATGCTAAAAATGTAAATGTGGTAATTAAAAGCATAGAATTCATTGAATTGATAAAAGATTATAAGATCGGCATCCGCCAATTGAATCTCGGAATATATGCTTTGTTCTGAATGTAACAGAATTCACTGACAAATTCAACTACGGATTACAATTCTTACAAGGCTCGTATCCCTCAGATATAAGCTCATCCCTAGTGGTGGTCCTCTCGGACTTATTTGATTCCTTCATCTGTTTCACGCTCCTGCATGACGGTTTATGGAACTTTCCTGTGTTGGTGTTGACTATGTATGTCTCCTCATTTGCTACATCCGACCGGATCTCCGATTTTTCATTGCCAGTATCTGACTCTGTAGCCTGAATTTCCTCACTTGTTACAACTTCTGCTGCCTGATCATCATCTTGCTCTTCATCACGTCCCTTAGCATCCGTTTCATCGACCGCCGCTACATATCCCGGATCCGCCTCACTGTCCCCCGTCGCATAGTCGATCACCACGCCCGGCTGGACATTGTACACATACACATTAAAATATACCCCGGCACCCTTGTCCTCCACGGACTCAGCCTCCATCAAAACCCCCGAAGCAACAAGATTATCGCCGTCAAATACAGGTGTCACCCTGTACAACACATGATTGCCTGTACTCTCCACATAATCAGCAACCTCATTTTCAAATGGCAGCATTCCAGTCACATTCAGATACCTTGTTCCGGTTATAAGATTTTTCTCATTTGCATTCTCCCCCGCAAGCTTATATGCGATCAAATGGCATCGATTGTACAAATAATTGCCATCTATCCTGTCACTGTACTTCACCGTATGCCATCCCGACGGTTTCACCATACCGATCTCACCGCGCTCCTTTGTCGGCATAAGTTCTTTGCAGATATTTGCATAAGCCACTCCGCATCTGCCAAGGGAGTCCAGTTCACTGTAATTTTCAAATGCTTCGGTGACCAACTCGTCCTCACTGAAGTAAGGCACATTGCCGTTCACCTCACAGTACGCCTTTCCCGAATACTCTGGAATGTCAGCAACCCCTACAGCCAAATCAATCTTTTCTTCAGGAGTTTTATCTAAATCTGCAAAATTTTCTGTTGCTAAATTTTTTTCTGCCCCTTTGTTTTTTCCTGTGGCCACAGTAGTATCTTGTTCAGATTCCGTGTTTTCTTCATCTGCCACAGCATTTCCCTTAACCGCCGATCTGCATCCATCAGTAACACCTGACATGTTACACCCGGACATCAGCAGTGCAAATATTGCTACATACAGTACACTGTAAATCTTTCTTTTCACACCACGTTCTCCTATCTGTAAACGTTATCCCACATATTTACACCCTATTTAAGTTAGGCTGTCTGCTGCTTTATATAATAATAATAATAATTCTTAATAACATTCTACATTTTGTTACCCATTTTGTGAATACATCCATGCATAAAACCTAAATGTAAAACAAAGAGTTTTGACCATCCTCTATAATTATCAACAACAAAAAAGAGGATATCTACCACATACGATACATATCCTCCATTGTTAATATTCATTTGGAAACTCTATCAACCCGTCCGTATTTCACAGACTGTATTGACAGATTTCAGAATTTTCCCTACACCATCCCATTTGCAACCTTATACTTGTAAAGCATCTCTGCGTGGTTCTGCTCCTCGATCTGTATGTCAGCCAGAAGCTTTCTGACCGCACTCTCACCAAATGCAAATATCTCTCCGTTGTATTCTCCTGACACAAGCTTTTCAGTGCCAATACAGTCGGTTGCAAGAAATGCATCATTCTTCTTGTCCTCGGAATCGTCCATCATCTTGTATGTCTGCTTAGGCTCATAGTCTTTGCCGTCGCAGTCATTACAGTCGCACTGAGGAACCTGGCCATCAAGGACCTGGGTGAGTGAATCGTAATGCTTCTGCTCCTCCTTCTGTATAGTCTGAAACAGATTTTTCAGTTCAGGATCCTTCGCCTGTTCTGCGTATCGTCCGTACTTCTCCACACATGACTTCTCCTGTGTCTGGAGATCCTGGATAACTGTCTTCTCTTTCTCTTTTAATATCATAGCAATACCCCTTTCCTATGAAAAACTTCTTCTGACATTTCATATTGCATAGATATTATTGACCCAATTCCATCTTTTCTATTCTTATATTTTTAAAATATTCCAACAGCCGCCCAACACACCCAGTTACCTATAATATTATCTCTGAAGCTTTACCAGCGCAGCACCATACGCCACATACATAACAACCAGAACTATGCTCACCGCAGCCACTGGCAGCACCCCCGTGTCAAATGCAAACATACACACAAATGTGATCACCCACAGCACAAAACACGCCTTGATCCCAGCCAAAAAACCTTTCTTCGACGATCTCGCCGCCATGATAAGCTCTGCCTCATCTGAGGACTGCTCCCAGTCCCGCCTGAAATTCACATCAAATATATTTCCCTTTTTCTCAGGATTAAGCCTCTTCTCCTCATCCACCAGAAGCTTTTCCGCCACGCAGTACAGAACAAGTGTCACCATGAATATCAGCTCAGAAAGTATTGCATACCACGTAAACTTTGCGGCGCCGCCCGTTCTTTCAGCGGCATATATACATATCGGAAACACAAGAAAACCTGTAAATGCCGCCATACACGGAAGAAACGATGCAAGTGTTATCTTTCTCTCGATCCCATCGATCACATCCTCATCATCGCCATCCCAGGATTTCACCGCCGACTTTATCCTGCCATACATAACAAATGTAACTATAAATAAAGCAGCCATGGCCACCGTATATACAATCGGCAGTGTCACCGATATGAGTCTCCACATCGAATCCCAGTCAATGCTTTCCAGCGTCTCTTTATTTGCCCCAACCTGCCGGCCGGCAAAAAAACCGCCTATCAAACTGCCAAGAACAATGACTGCAAATATAACATATATCTTCACATTACTCTTCTTCAATTTCTTTTCCGTATCTCTCATGTCCTATCCTCCTCATACTGGAAAATATCCTCCACACTCACGCCACACACCTTTGCGATCTTAAGCGCAAGTGTCACCGATGGGCTGTAATCTCCCCTCTCTATCTGGCTTATCGTCTGTCTTGATGTCTGCACCAATACGCCCATCTCCTGCTGATTCACACCCAGCTTGGCCCTGTATTCCTTAAGCCTGTTGTACAACGGCATCCATATCACCTCCAGCTTATTTATCCACGTGGTTTTCATCATCACCAACTTTTGTATGACTCGCACCACTGTTCCTTTTGGCAGGATTCACACCGATGTTCTCTTCATCCACATCACTGTTTTTTATTTCGTCCATACCGTCAACCTCATTCATCTCATGCTCCGCAAATCTGTGAGTGGACGTCCCCCAGATCATCCCGAAACTTATTCCAAAACACACCCCTAACGATATTCCAAGCGCAATATTGTCAAGCAGCATTCCGTAAATTATTCCAAGTGCAATTCCCATTATGAGTCCATACGGTATACCTGTGGTCTTTTCGCGCCGGCAGACGTATATCCTGTCCTTCCAGATAAATCCATCACTCTTTCCATCGCCAAATACGTCTATCACATTCTGGTACACATCGCTGTGAGCCACCTCCATCATATCATCGGCAAGCTTCTCCACCTCAGGATGAATATATGACTTTATGAGTTTATATATGCCCAGTGTATCTTTTCCCGTGTCAGGTTCAGGACTTATCTCTCCCTTAGGGATCTCCGTCTTTTCAAATAAAAAACAACTCCACATCTGCTTACCCTTAAAAAAACCCATGACTGGCAAGCCATTTTTCAGGTTATCCCGCACCTCCCTCTCAAGCTCTCCCATATCACATACTGCTGTCAAGACATCTCCAAGTTTATTCTTCTTCAACATCTTTTCTGTGATTGGAATATCAGAATAACCTTTCACCTGTGTCTTCAACTTGTCAATATTATTATCACCAACTGGCATCTTAAACAACTTTCTCAATTGTTCCACACCCATTCCTCCTGCCCTTGATTTAATGACAACTATAGTTGTCAAATCCATATGTCTGGAGTATAGCAAATGACAAGGAAAGTTGTCAATAGTTTTTGACAACTTTTCTTGTCATATTTACATCGTATACAAATAAAGACCAGATACCTGACTTTCATCTGCAGATATCTGGCCTTACCTTATTCCTGTTCATCAAACTATTTGACGGTCATATTTTTTGTGACTCCCCTTTCATGCAGGAACTTCTTGTATTCTGATTTTTTACCCTCCGGTACTGTTATAACCGTCTGCGGTGAAATGCCTGCAAACGCCTTTGCTCCCACCGTGGAAAAGGTCACTTGGTGCCATAACTGGTCTGATCAAACCTAGCATCGTTATATTTCGCAAACAGACAGCTATAACAGATCTACACTGAAATATCTCTCAGCCCTGTCTGCCATAACCGTAGCTATAACCTTATCTTTCCCATACTTTTCCGCCATCTGCATAGCTGCCCATACATTTGCCCCTGAAGAGGTTCCAACAAGAAGTCCCTGCTTTCTTGCAAGCATTCTCGCAGTCTGTATAGCATCATCATCTGCAACCTCAACAACATCAGTTATCATATCTGTATCGAGTACATCCGGTATAAATCCATCACCGATACCCTGTATCTTATGGATTCCCGGACCATCTCCATGCAGTGCTGACACTCCCTTAGGCTCAACAGCAACAATCTTAGTATCCGGATTCTTCTCCAACAGATACTTCGCTATACCTTGAAGAGTACCTCCACTTCCGACCCCAGACACATATATATCAATCTTCTGGCCAAGCTGTTCACACATCTCAACCGCTGTTGTGCGATAATGTGTATCAGGATTTGCCTGATTGACAAACTGCTGTGGCATAAAATACTTCTCTGGATCAGATTCTGCTATTTCATTTGCCTTATCAACAGCTCCACCGATACTCAGAACTGGATCGGTAAGTACAAGTTCCGCACCAAATGCCCTGATAACCTTCTTCCGCTCCTCACTCATATTCTCCGGCATAACAATTATCACTTTATAACCTTTCTGAACACCACAGAGTGCAAGTCCTATACCGGTATTGCCACTCGTAGGCTCTATGACAGTCATTCCTGGCTTGAGTTTTCCCTCAGCTTCAGCTGCCTCTAACATGTTTTTTGCAATCCTGTCCTTAATACTTCCTCCAGGATTAAGAAATTCTGCCTTTGCAAATATATTGTATCCTGTTGACTTTTCCAGGCACATAAGTGGCGTATTCCCTATCAGATCAAGCACGTTATTATAATACATATTAACCCCTTCTTCTCTTTACTTTATATTATATTATTTTACATATTTTTCCACCAAAGTCACTATAAAATATATAAACCAGCACTCCAAACAACTGCTTATCATGACAGCTATGCTTGTAAAATATATTTTTCCTTACATACATAAAAAAACCCAGAAAGCTTGATCTTTCAAGTTTCTGAGCTTTAAATAACAGGGGATGAGGGAATCGAACCCCCACCAAAAGTTTTGGAGACTCCTATCATACCATTTGACCAATCCCCTATATTTCATATTATCTTTATATACAGAAAAAATTTAACACCTGTTGTAGCGTTAAATTTTCCGGGTACATATTCTGTACCTTCAGAATTTCACACAGAAAGTTAGTAACCTAACCCCATCTATCAACCAATGACATTTCCAAGTAAACTTTATTCTTTACTTTGTATGCTTTTGATTTCTGCTCCTTGCAGATATCTAGCACACTTGCGTATCTCCAAAGCTTATCTCTTAGAAACCTCTAAGGATAAGTCCTCGACCTATTAGTACTTCTCAGCTCAGTGCGTTGCCGCACTTACACTCAAAGCCTATCAACCTTGTAGTCTTCAAGGGGTCTTACTCCGAAGATGGGATATCTTATCTTGAGGGGGGCTTCACGCTTAGATGCCTTCAGCGTTTATCCCTGCCGGACTTGGCTACTCTGCCATGCTTTTGGTACAACAACAGATACACCAGCGGTCCGTCCATCCCGGTCCTCTCGTACTAAGGACAGCTCCTCTCAAATATCCTACGCCCA
>URJI01000024.1 GCA_900548215.1 uncultured Coprococcus sp.
AACACCCCGAAACAGGGCAGAAATTATACAGAAACGCAAAAAAATCAAAGCTACACGAAACCTGTGATTCTCTCTATGTCTTACAAACACAAAATTTTCTTCACGTTATATACAGCCAATTAATTATACAGAAAATCAAATTTCGCATGGGTTGTGATGGAATATTGATTATTTGTAATATATTTAAACCTATAGTCTGAGGCAGATTCATACCATTTTCAAAGCAAAACAAAATAAAATACCGACAACATATAAACTACTCATTTAATATACTCAATTTGTTGTGTGCCGTCGATAACACAGGCTATAACATCAGCAAATAAAATCCACAACTCGTATAACAACTCATATAAACACTCATATGCTCGCCTAACTGCATAACTTACCCATACTCCCACTCGCCAATTTTCCTAAAAGTGCATAATTTTATCACTTTATGAAAATAAACTTCCAAAAAGCGACAAAACAAAAAAATATTTTATCTTTTCGTCATATTGCAACGAAAAAGATAAAATATTTTACATATACAAGCTTGCTTATTCAAAAAGGTAAAAACGCCGAGTTATCTCTCATTTCACATTCATCTCACTGTTATCGATCATCAGTCACATATATCTTTCCTTTTTTGAGAACCTTCTTATAATACTTGTACGCCTCGTTCCACTCAGCATACAGGCTGTCCTTACGCTTATCCTCAAATGCATAATTTGATGTGAGGTAATCTGCCAGATATGCTGTGGTCTTGCGCGCACCGTAACAGTTCAGGTGACGCCCTGCATCCCTTGTGTCCATGCTCCAGTTGATCTTATACTTTCCGGTCATCAGATTCATATCAAGGAATTCTATATCAGCCTCATCCGTGTATTTCACCATGGCATTGTGCTTCTCATAATTCCATGACTGCATAGTAGGAAACTCGACAAATACCAGATCTATACTTTCCTCCCTGCATCTTTTAACAAGCTTATCAAGGAAGAATCTGGACAGACTCGGAATGTTCTCTATGCCATCACTTTCTACCATGACATCCTTCCCTTTATACGGCATAGTCTTTCTGCTTAGATATTGCCCCCTTGATATACATCTATATGTGTAACTCCGGCTTTTGAAGCTGTCTGATGCCTGCATTGATTTCCACCTGTCATGATATCTGACGAGCGGAATATAGGTCTCCGCAAGAGACCGGACATCCTTCTCAAATCGGTTTGTATTGTTCATTCCTTCCCACAAAAGATCCACATCAAGCACAACCACCTTTGGCTTTTGACACGACAATATCTCATTTAGTATATCCAGAGTTTCAACTATATTCTGTCCCCCCTCTGCTGCCACATATGTCGGAATACCATATTTTCCCCACACATACATAGGCGAATATCCACTGTATGCATTGCTGTTTCCAAGAACCACCACATCCAGCGAATCCTTCGGTTCTCCATAAAACGCCCTGGCATTTGCATTTACAAGACCACCTTTCGGATCACTTGTCTTTGGCTGAAATACCAGACATCCAAAGACAACTATCCCCAATGCTATAGCCAGAAAAACAATACCTTTTACGAGATTTAACACACTCTTCTTCTTCATGCTTACCACCACATTATTCCAATTTTGTTCACCGTCATACAACAATTTATCAAATCATCAGAACTGTGCATATATAAATCCTGCAACCTCATATCCCTTGCCATAGGCGCCAAATATTATCACGCTGAATATCAGCACATAGTAAACCGCCCATCTGAGCACGATATTTTTTTCTGCAAGTTCTTCCCTTAGATGATGTCCCTGTTCCCTGTAAATACCAACTGCCAGCAGGATCAGCGCACCGGCCACAAGAACTAAGAAATCTGCCATGTCGATTCTCACCGTCATAAGTGAGCCCGTGATGACCGGATCAAATGAGAAGTTTTTGAACATAGATGTGAACATATGTCCAAACACAGTGAGATCGTCTGCTCTGAACATGAGCATTCCCACATTTACAAATAAAAATGTTCTGACAACCTGAAGCGACCTGTATATCCTGCCATGCCTGTTCACATGCATTGCGTCAAACATCTTTTTAAATAACGGCTCGGTCAGAAGTCCCAGAATCATGATTCCCCAGTAATAAAGTCCGTACATGACATATTTCCAGCTGGCGCCGTGCCATATACCGGTTCCAAACCACACAATAAACATGGCGATGGACATAGGCACAAATGTTGCAAAAAATGTATTCATATGCTCCCTGGTCTTCTTGCTGAGTTTTACGAAAGGCTTCGAGAGCGATACGGAGTAGAATACATAGTCTTTAAACCAGGATCCCAGTGTCATATGCCATCTTCTCCAGAACTCACTTACAGTCTTCGATATAAATGGCTGGTTGAAGTTCTCTGATAAAGTGACACCGAACATCTGAGCACTTCCCCTTACTATATCCATACATCCCGAAAACTCTGCATAGAGCTGCAGCGTGTACAGCAGCATACCGGTTATGACGTACAATCCGCTGTAATCACTGAAATTGTCAAATATCTGATTAACATACATATTTGCACGGTCAGCAATGACCATCTTCTTGAAAAACCCCCATGTCATGAGCTGAAGTCCCATTGTCATATTCCTGTAGCTGAACTTATGTCCCTCATAAAGAGAGTCGCCAATAAGGTCAAATCTAGCGATTGGGCCTTCAACTATCTGAGGGAAAAATACGAGAAACAGCGCTATCTTGCCAAACTTATCCGTTGCCCTGTATTTGCCCCTGTACACATCCACGATGTAGCTGACCGCAGAGAGTGTATAGAACGAAATTCCAAGCGGCAGTACCATTTTGTGCATAGGGTTGCCAATATTTACATGGAAAAGTCCCAGCAGATCCGTGAACACACTGCCAATAAATTCCGAATATTTCAGATACACAAGCACTCCAACGTTGATCAGAACCACACATACGCACACGCATTTTTTCTGCCAGCCTATGACTGCCTTATACTCTTTTTTGTTCTCCCGCGGCAAGGTCTTCTTCGCCATGGTATAGCCATCGTCTATCTTGTTCAGCAGCAAGCCGCCTACGTATATCGTCAGCGTCCCTGCCAGAATGAACACAATGTATTTGCCCGAATTGATAAAGTAAAATATATAGCTGAATACCAGCAATACTTTCCACCTATACTTAAGCGGTACAATGTTGTATATCAGAAAAGAGCCAAATAATATAAACACAATGTAAGCTATCGACGTATATGCCATAATAAAATCTCTCCTGCAATGTATTTTGGAAGCTGCCTGCTATGCACCAACGACAATGCACTTCTCGCGCTGCCAGCTTTTATTCATCTTCCAGTCTCTTTATAAGATCATATATAGTCTGCACTGTCCTGAAATTTTCCGGAGTGATATCCACAGGGGATATGTCAACATCAAATTCATCACTGATCTGAAGCACAAGTGTCACCATAGTTATTGAATCAAGCACACCATGGCCTATCAGATCTGTCTCATTCTCGTAATCTACTCCTGGTTTAACCTCATTTAAAATCTTTAATAATTCTTCCATGATTTTTATCCTCCTCATATCATATAGTAGTAATTTTTAGAGCCCCTCTCCGGGGTCATCATAACTTTTAATTCATAGTCTGTCCGGCATCAACAGCCAGCACATTACTTAAATATATTCCGCTTTAAGCCGCTTCCGGTCTATCTTGCCATTTGCATTGTGAGGCATAGCTGTCACCCTCACAAATCTGCCAGGCTCCATGTAATGCGGTACCCGCCTGCGGAATGCCCCTAAAAGTTCAGCGTCATCCTTCTTCCTGCCCTCATATATGAATACGATCTTGTCATCTGCCTCATCATATATACACGCATAGCTTCTTATTCCATCTATCGCCCCCGCCGCTGCCTCTATCTCACCCAGCTCTATCCGGTAGCCCATGTGCTTTATCTGATAATCCTTCCTCGAGATATACACCAGCTCACCATAGCGGTTATACTTCACCAGATCGCCGGTTCTGTACACCAGCTCAGGGTATTTGTCATTCAGCGGATTCTGGACAAATGCATCTCTGGTCTTTTCATCATTGCCATAATATCCCAGAGCCACAAATGATCCTCTGACGTAAAGCTCGCCTTCCCTGCTGTAGCCTGTCTCTGGATCCACGTCCGGAGACACCTCACAGCCATCCGAATCGATCACATACACATCGCAGTTGTCACACGCATATCCCATAGGAAGCGGCTCATCGTCCCTAAAAGGTCTGTCCACAATGTAATACGTGCATATATCCGTAGTCTCCGTCGGGCCAAACAGATTGGCATACACGGCATCCGGAAGATTCTGTATCCAGTAGTTGAGCGGCCTGGTCGGCATGACCTCGCCGGCAAACAGCACTTTCTTCAGTTCCGGAAGCTTTGCATATTGGAACATCTTGTAATTTGCCACTATCTGAAGTGCCGATGGCACCCAGTAAATTGTATTTATCTTATACGTGGCAAGAAACTCCATGAGTTTCATCGGGAATGTGAAATACGCCTTCGGTATGATATACAGCGTCGCCCCGCTCTTTAATGTACTGTAAAGATCCGACACCGACATGCTGAAATAAAAGGGTGTCTGATTTCCAAATACCGTATTCTCGTCTATTCCAAATGTCTCGGTGTACCAGTTTATGTAAGCTATGATATTTGCATGGGACACCACCGCGCCCTTTGGGACTCCTGTCGATCCTGACGTAAACAGTACATATGCCGGATCCGTGTCTATCATCTTTCTCCTTATGTCCTTTAGCACATCAACCGGAACATCGTCGTCCAGGTCATCCAGGTTGAGTATGGCTATGTGGCTTGCCTCTGCACTGCTGTCGCTTGGTTTGCAGCTGCCTGCTTGGTTTGCGGCTGCACTGCTTGTGGCTGCGCTCACGTGGTCTCTCACCATTTTCTCAGCTTGCTCCATGTGAACCGAGTCTGTCACAATTGCAGCCGGTCTTAGCGTGCCAAGAATTGCCTCCGCTCTGACATCCGGCATCTCAACATCCAGAACCACATAAAAATTGCCACTGTACATAACTCCCATATAAGCCGCAACACTCTCTGGCTTCTTATCCAGAAGCACCGCCACCGGTTTTATATGTTCGCCACCTGTCATCTTATGTATCCAGGCGCCAATCTTTTTTGCCATGAGCTCTAACTGACTGTATGTGACACCGCCATTTTCATCTGCCACAGCCAGCTTATCAGGATATCTCTCCGCCGACCTCTCTATAAATTCAAGTACGTTCTTCACCAGATCACCTCGTCATATAATTAGTCTCTCTCCCAAGTTAGCTAGATTATATGTCTATGGCTTGCTCGTATCAACTTAATAACCATTCAGCATCTTTAAATATAAGTAAGAGATCTTACAGCTCGAATGAAACTGTCTTATGTAGCCGTTGCAGAAAAATCCGCTTATTTGAGACAGTGCAATAAAGACTGACCGATTGATTCTACGCACAAAAATAGAGCCCGGCTTTGCCGGGCTCCCAGGGGAAAGTTATATGTGAAAAAATTAATTGGGGGTCTAGTCTACTGCGGCTCTCCCGCAAGTCTCTTTAGTGTCTCGCACTCTTCCGGAATGGATCTGAGTCCTCCGCGTTTTTCAACGCACAGGCTCGCAACCGCATTTCCGTATCTTGCGTATTCCGCAAGTTCATCTATGGTGAATTCCTCCAGGGGCTTATCAACCTTGATAAGCTGCGATACAAATGCCCCCCAGAATGAGTCACCAGCTCCCGTCGTGTCAACTACATTGCTGACAAATCCGGGAACCTTTCTGCTGCCATCCCTGCTGCATATCAGCACACCCTCACTTCCCAGGGTGACCGCAACAAGTCTGACGCCTCTTCCCAGAAGATACTCTGCTGCCTCAGAAGGGTCGGAAAATGGAGTGAGGAGTGCTGTCTCTTCGTCCGAAAGCTTCATTATATCTACAAATGGAAGAATACTCTTCATCCTCTCCATCGCATTTTCTCTGCTGTCCCACAGAGGTGCTCTGTAGTTTGGATCATACGATATCACCGCGCCATATTTCTTTGCCTCCTTCACCGCCTGAAACGTGGTGGTCCTTGCCGGCTCATCCGTAAGTGAAAGTGAACCTATATGGAACACCTTTGTATCTCTGAGCAGTTCGGCGTCAACCTCCTTATAGCAGAGCATTGTATCCGCACCAGGCTTTCTGGCAAATGAGAATTCACGTTCTCCTTTCTCATCCAGAGTGACAAATGCCAATGTGGTAAATACCGTGTCATCAACCACTATGCCTCTTGTCTCTATTCCAGCCTGTTTTGCAGTCTCAACCAGGAAATTGCCGTGCATGTCATCTCCGACCTTACCAATGAAGGCGGTTTTAAGACCGGCCTTACCGGCCGCCGTGAGCATGTTCACCGGAGCACCGCCGGGATTCTGCTCGAAGAGCTTCATCCCGGAATCAGTTTTTCCGGCAGGGGTAAAATCTATCAGGAACTCACCAAGAGCCACAACATCATATTTCTTTTCCATGTTGGATCCTCCTTATGAATTTTACTTTCCTGTGATCTCTATGTCATAGAATTCTACTCTTGCATCCTGAGCAAGAAGTCCTGTCTCAAATTCAGGTTTTGCGTAAATCCTGTAGGTGAATGCAACCTGTTCTCCAACAAACACTTCTACCATATCATGGTCAACGATAATCTTAACATCTATCTCACTGCCCTCTGTTATGTCAAATGTCTTCTCGCACACTCTGACTCCATCAGGACCCGGCTCAGTTGCAGGAGGTACAGCCTGACAGGACTGAACCCAGAATGGATCAACTCCCATCGGAAGATTTACCAGTGACACTCTCTGCATAGCCACATCAAATTCAAGAAGCAGGCATCCACTTGCCTCTTTATCAGATTTGAGCAGTATTCCGAAATGGTCATATACCTCTCTAGGCATGATCTTGCACTTCAGCATGTAGCTCTCCTCGCTGTGTCCCAGGAAGCCGTATGTACATGTGCTTACTGAATCCATCTCAACCAGTCTGTCTCCGTGAAGCTCTGCCTTTCCAAGTACAGGGATGTAATCCCATGCCACAGGCTTCTCAAAAACATGCTCATACTCCTTTGGAAGCTTTACATCAAGTCCGCCATCCTCAGTGGCAACAACCTCATGTGGCACGCAGAAAGTTCCGCCCCAGTACCACTCGCCTCTGTCGCTTCTGTCTGCTCTGTCGTGAGCCCAGCCGAAGTAGAAGCGTCTGCCGTCATCATCCTGCATGGACTTGGCTGCGTAGAATCTTCTTCCGCCTATGCCATCCTTCTTTGGCTTTCTCCAAGGTCCAAATGGTGACTTTGCTACTCTGTATATTGTGTTTACATATTCTGAAAATCTTGAATATGAGAGATACCAGTTGTCTCCCATCTTGTACATCTCAGGGCACTCAGGACAGTTGGTGTGTCCCGGTGAATATATCGGTCCGTAATATTCCCAGTTGACAAGATCCTTTGATCTATAGAGAACTATACATCCTCTTCTTGTTATCGGCATGTCAAGCCTTCTCGCCGATATGAGGATCCAATAGCATTTGTCCTCCTCATTGTAGAATACATATGGATCTCTCCAGTCAAGCTTCTCATAAAGCTCTATCATAGGTGTGATGACCGGATTGGCTGCGTCTTTCACCCATGTTATTCCGTCATCGCTTGTTGCATGGCATATTGTCTGCTGATACTCTGCAGTTAAGCAGTAGCCTGTGTAAAATGCATGGTATTTGCCCTCTCCATATATGACTGAACCCGTCCACACTCCTGATGCATCCGGCTCATCGCCCTCTCCCGGATAGAGTGCTGTCGGAAGCTCCTCCCAGTGCACCAGATCATCTGATACACTGTGGCTCCATGTGGTTCTGAGTCTTGCAGGATATACTGTAGTTCCCGGAGGGGAAGTCAGTGAAAATATATGATATTTGCCTTCGTGATAGAATGGTATTGCGTCTCCTGTGGAATCAGCGAAGGACATTTTTCTAAAAATCTCCATATCATTAGTCCTTTCTATATTAAGTAGTTATTTGCCAATTGTGCCTGTTCCGTCTGACTAATTTGCTGCAAGTTTCTTTTTCTTTAAAAGTTCAAGCTTGCCCTTCTGACCATCCAGAAGTACCGCACCTGCAATGATGAGACCCTTGATGATAAGCTGCCAGTATGATGATACTCCGATAAGGTTAAGTCCATTTGAAATAATTCCGATGACCATGGCACCAAATACAGTTCCACTGATTCTTCCCTTACCACCTGTCATTGATGTTCCTCCAAGTACGCAGGCTGCGATTGCATCAAGCTCGTATCCGCTTCCGACTGAAGGCTGTCCTGAGTACATTCTTGAACAGAGTACGAGTCCTGCAAATGCTGAGAGAAGTCCTGATATTGTAAATACTATGATCTCTATCTTCTTGATAGGCACACCTGAAAGTCTTGCTGCCTCACGATTGCCACCTATTGCATATATGTATGTTCCGAACTTTGTCTTGCTGAGGATAAAACTGAAAACTATGATGAGTACAACCATGTATACAACAGGAAGTGGGATCACGTTGAACAGATATCCTGTACCGATCTCTATGAAAAGTTTATTTGTAATACGTGTTGACTGTCCACCTGTGTAGACGTAAGCTATACCACTTGCAATGTTCATCATAGCCATTGTGATGATGAACGCAGGCACCTTGAAATTGGCTACTATGAAACCACTTATAAAGCCTGCTGCTGTACCAACCAGAAGTCCTGCTGCTATGGCTACACCAAGAGGGAGTCCCTGGTTTACTATAAAACCTACGGTCAATGTTCCTGACATCGCAACTATGGATCCAACTGACAGATCGATGTGTCCAAGTATGATTATGAGTGTCATTCCAAGTGCTATGTATGTATTGATTGATATCTGTCTAAGCACTGATATTATGTTATTTGTTGTGAGGAATTTATCCGTGGCAAATGCTACAGCCACGCACATGATTATCAGAACCACTATGATTCCTATGTTGCCCTTGACTATGGATGTCAGGGGATTGTTCTTCAATATAGAAGTTGCCTTTGAATTCTTCTTTGTCTCGCCCATATTATTCGATACCTCCTGCAGCGTATTTCATTATCTCTTCCTGTGAAAGCTCGTCCTTTGACAGCTTCTTCACGAGTCTTCCGGCTCTGACCACACATACGTTGTCGCACATGTTGATAATCTCAGGAAGCTCACTGGATACCATAATTATCGCTATGCCTTCCTTTGCCAGTTCATTGATTACTGTGTATATCTCAAATTTTGCATTTACATCCACGCCTCTGGTCGGCTCATCCAGAATGAGCACATCCGGCTTGGTCGCAAGCCATTTGCCCAGGACCACCTTCTGCTGGTTTCCACCTGACAGGCTGCCCGCCTCAATCTCTGGCGATGCCGCCTTTATCCTAAGTCTCTGTGAATAATGGTCTATTACCTCGCCGCGTTTCTTCTCGCTTATGGCGATTCCATTCATATAGAATCTGAGGGATGAGAGTGTGAGGTTGAATGCCACGCTGTTGCCAAGTACCAATCCCTGTTTCTTTCTGTCCTCCGGAACCAGTGCTATGCCTGCCTTGATAGCCTGCATTGGATTCTTGAAGTGAACCGGCTTTCCTCCGAGTATCACCTCTCCCGATGTGAGCCGTGTTGCGCCAAATATCGCCTCCATGATCTCGCTTCGTCCGGCACCTACCAGACCTGAGAATCCCAGGATCTCGCCCTTATGTACTGAAAAACTTATATCTTCAAAGACACCTGTCTGAGAAAGATTCTTTACCTCCAGAGCAACCTCTGCCTTGTCTATGTCGCAGTAATCTCTTGCATAGAAGCTCTCCAGATCTCTTCCTACCATCATCGCAACCAGCTCATTCGGGCTTGTCTCTGATGTCTTTTTTGTTCCTACGTATGCACCATCCCTGATTACGGTAACTCTGTCTGATATCCTGAAGAGCTCCTCCATTCTATGGGAGATGTAAATTATACTTACCTTCTTTTTTCTGAGATTCTCAATGATCTCAAATAACTGCTCCACCTCTTCATTTGAAAGTGATGAGGTAGGCTCATCCATAACTATGATCTTACCGTTGAATGAGACCGCCTTGACGATCTCCACCATCTGCTGCTGTGCGATGGTCAGATTCTCTACTATCGTATCTGCTTTTATATTCACGCCGAGGGATGATATCATCTCCTCTGCTCTTCTGTTCATCTCTGCAAAGTCCAATGTTCCAAGTTTTGTCCTTATCTCTCTTCCGAGAAACAGGTTCTGTGCCACCGAAAGATATGGAACAAGTACTATTTCCTGATGTATTATTCCTATACCATTCTCTCTGGCAGCCGGAACTCCGTTGATCTTTACCTCCTTGCCATTTACCTTGATGATTCCGCTGTCAGGCTGGTAAATTCCGCCGAGGACCTTGATCAGTGTGGACTTTCCTGCACCATTCTCACCGAGCAGTGCATGTACCTCTCCCAGTTCAAGGGAAAAGTCAATGCCGCTTAAAGCATATATTCCAGAGAAGCTTTTCTTTATCCCTATCATTTCCAGAACTGTCTGTCCCATATTAAACCTCCAAGTTTCTATATTATATCTTTTGTCGTCTTGCTGTTATTTCCGGGATCACTCCCGTGTTATGCCAAAGGGGTCAGACCCCTTTGGCTTATGTCTCGTCTGTCCATGGGGTCTGACCCCTTTGTATGCCCTTACTGCCAGTCGTTGAGTGTCTCCTTTGCCTCATCCTCAAGTACAAGGTGTGAGTCAAGGTATACCTTCTTCTCTTCAATTGTTGTATCTCCACCTACATACTTCTGTGCTGCGTTGAATGCATACTCAGCAATCTGTACAGGAACCTGACAAGCAACTGCTGTGAACTCGCCATCAAGAAGTGCCTGCTTGCCATCTGGTGAAGCATCAATACTGTATACACCAATCTTGCCTGTCTTGTTTGCAGCCTTTACTGCAGCTGCTGCGCCAAGTGCTGAAGGATCGTTGATACAGAAGAATGCCTGAAGATCAGGATTTGCTGTGATGATATCTTCTGCAAGGCTCATTGAAGCATCAAGTGCTGCCTCACCATCCTGCTGTGCAACTATGTTGAATTTGTCCTTGCTTGCACCAAGTCCGTCAAGGAAACCATTTACACGATCTACACAGCTCTCATTTGATGGGAAATCAAGAACTGCTATGTCTGCTCCATCAGGGAAATCCTTTGCCATCTGCTCACCTACAAGCTGTCCTGCCATGTATGCATTTGTTCCAACGAACTGTGTTACGAAATTCTCGATATCATCCTCGATAACTGCTGTGTCTACGTTGAAGATTGGGATTCCTGCATCCTTGATTTCAGCAAGTCCTGATGTGATTCCTGCTGAATCAACCGGAATGATGAACACTGCATCGTATCCGCTGTTTGCCACATCTGATAACTGACTGAGCTGTGTGTTCAGATCGTAGTCAGGATCAAGACATGTGTATGAAATTCCATTTGCATCGCAGAGTTCCTTGAGCTTTGCATCTATAGAACTCTGGAATGTGTTATTGAGTGTGTTTGTACAGAATGCAAATGACAGGTCAGATGACTTTGTGCTCTCCTTCTTTGTACCTGAATCAGATGAACCGCTGCCCGAACCATTTCCTGATCCTGATCCACAACCTGCCAATAAACTGAGTGACATGCACAGGCATGCTCCAACTGCTAATAACTTTTTGAATTTTCTCATAATTTTTACCTCCAACAATATTATGTATTTTGCTAACTCGTTGTCGAAAAACTGTTCATAGCCGGTTTTATTTACGTAAATTTTAAACTGTTTTCCGTCCCTTGCATGATTTGATGATATATCCTTTGTCTGTTTTTGTCAATAATCAGTGTTATATTTTTGTTTTATTCGTCACCATGCACAAATAACGGTTTTTCATCTTATACAGTTCTTTGTTTGTTTTACATAATTTACGTAAATTTTGTCTTTTTTACAAAGATATCGGTCCCTGTCCTTCTCCTTTTTTTCGAATTTTATTCCAGGCAATCACTTACTTTCTTTCGTCCCATACCTCTCGACTTCTTGTCTACCGTTGGTTAGCTTTTTCACTTTTTCTCAAACTCACCCGATGCCATTTGATTCCATTACATCCTCGCATGTACAATTTTTCGCTTTTTCCCGTTTTATATTTTGGAAAGCACATAAAGTTCTCTCTTTTTCGCACATATATCTCATATAGCAAAAATTCATAATAGAATTGTATGCAAATAAAAAAATCCCGTCAAAAAGATAAAATTCTATCTCTGACGGGACATTTTTTTCATTTTAGATACAATACATTTTTTACTAAAGGAGCATCTTATTCCTCTCATCTCATTTTACGAATACGCCATAATGCAGCAAGTAGACACCATCCCAGTCTGCCCAGCATTGATCTTACAATAACCTTGTCAGCCTATCCGCCAAACCGTCTCTGCCTATCCACCAAGTCATCTCTGCCTATCCACCAAGCCATCTCAGCATATCCAGCACTAACACACAAAATCACCCCAGCCTATCCGGCATGGACTCATGGAAAATTTCCTTCCAGGCAAGCCGGAGCTGTTTTGGCTCAACCTGATACGGCTGTACCCCCACATACTTTGGAAGAGGCTCGTCACTGACAAGCGATTTGGCTACGACTGCCGCTGCCGCCCTTCCCTGCTCATAAGGTCTCTGGGTACTGAGGCCTTTGACTATGCCATCTTCCATATTGCGCGCTATTTCATAGTCAAGATCTGTTGTAAACACCGCAACATCTCCCCTGCCAAGTTCCTTTAATGCCTTTATAACCAGAAGTGCCGGCCGGTCCCAACTAACATAAAGAGCCTCTATTTCCGGATTCAATGTAATCACATCCTTCGCAACTTGATACGCATTGGATATATCTCCGAACCCTCTCACAGTCACTATATCAATCCCCGGATATGTATCATTTATCGTCTTTTCTGCAGCGTTATCTCTAACTCTGGTTCCATAGAACACTGCGCCGTGGACTATGAAACCAACTTTTGTCTTACCATTCTCCTTGCAGTATTCACCCAGCATTCTTCCAGCATTTGTGCCATTCTCGGACTCATTTACCGATACGCAAGACACATAGCTGTTCTTTGACATTCCCTCCGGAACATTGCTTATGAATACCAATTTGGATACCTTTGAAAGTTCCTGAAAATTTTCTCTTGTCCGGCTGTCATCTGCCGGAATAGCGATGACAGCATCTGGTTTCTGAAGTCTGATTCCATCAAGCTGTGCATTCTGGAGCTCTGAATCAAAATGCGCATCCATGACCGACACCACATCTATTCCAAACTGCTCAAGCTCCTCCCTGATGCCCTTCTCGTGAAGCTCCGCCCAGGAAGTACCAGTATAGTGGAATGATATTGCAACTCTGTAATGCCCGTTTTTGAGCCTCTGCTTTTCTTCCTTTGACAAGACCACTGAATCCGGAGCTGCAGCCTTGTCGCCAAACGGTCCATTATCCAGCATCTTTGTAGACTTTCTGACAATCAGCTCCACATCCGCATAGCAATCTGGCGATACAACCATCCCTGTATTTATTTTCTCAAACAACATATTCACAGCCTTGATGCTGAGTCCTTTGACATCTCTTCTCAGAATCGTAAGTGGCGGATAAGTGAGCTCCGACCAGCTCTCATCTCCAAAGCCCACAACAGATATCTCGCCCGGGCAGTCAATTCCAAGGTCTCTGAGTGTCTTCATAAGATAAAGTGTTATTCTGTTGCCACCAGCAATAACCGCTGTCGGCCTATATCTGCGAAGTGCTTTCTGTATGTCAAGCATGCAGTCATCTTCGCCTTTCTCAAGCGTCACATCAACTATATTTGCATCATTTGTATTAATGTTATATTTTTCAAGCGCATTCAGAAATCCCCTGGTTCGCTCATCCTTAGTTGTGCTGTCCGTACTCTCTCTTATAAACAACACATTCTTATGTCCACTTGACAGAAGATAATCAGCCCCTTTAAATATAGCCTCCCTGTCCCGGAATTCCACTGAATCTATTCCCGATCCCAGAATATTCCTTTCAACGCAGACAAATGGCATCCCTGACTGAATCAGCTTCGTATAGTTTGACGCCACATCACTCACCGGAGCATGTATGATGCCGGCAACACTCTTGTTTACAAGAAGCCCCGAAAGGACCTGCGCTTCCTCCTTAAGATCATTGTCAGTTATGGCAACCAGAAACTGATATCCCTGTGCGCCAACAAGCTGCTTCATATAGGCAATCATGTCCCGGTATATCGTACTTTCTATATTCGGTATCAGCGCAACGATTGTTGACTCCCGTCCAACAAGAAGTTTTCTCTCCTTATCCGCAATCTTGTTCTGGTAGCCCGTTTCAACAATTATCTTCTCTATCTTATCAACAAGCTCAGGCCGCACATATCTTGTCCTGTTGATAACATGGGAAACCGTTGCTATGGACACCCCTGCCATATCTGCGATCTCTTTTATTGTAACCTTTGACTTACCCATATCTCGTCCTTTCTCCCTATTTGTCTAGTTCTGCCAGTTGAAACTCTCCCCCTGCAGAAGCGGATATCTTGCAAGCAAGGTGCCATCCAAATCTTCCCTGTTCATATCCACCGCATTTATCTGATGTCCCTCATAAGTGTTGTAGTAGTATATTCCCTTATCCGCGTTGCAACACGAAGTATATATAGTAATCTCATACTTGTCCCTTTCGACCTCGCAGCATCCTCTCTGCTGATCGACTGAACCGAGAATGTGAAAGAACTGGCTGACACTCTCTGCCTCGCCATCTCCTGACAGACTGTTCTGCTTCACAAATGCCACTCTGGCAAATCTTGATGTGGACGACAGATCTCCCGGAAGTCCTATGGCACCCATTCCCCGGCTATAGGCATTAAGCCCCAGCCCCGGCGCAAATGTATTAACCGGCTGTCTGGAGGAAAGTCCCATATACTGGTTGAGCAGGAACATCTGCTGAGGAAATGGTGGGTTATTCGTGAGCACACCTACCGTATTCTCATACACATGCATACCGTCCGCCGTGCACTCAACCGTGATCGCACCGTTTCTGTCAGCTATGATCCAGTGAAGCTGAGCTGATGGCAGCTGCTCAGAAAATGGAGTTCCTGTCAGATTCATTCTGTCAAGTGCCACTCTCGCCTCACCAACGCTGGAGCAATTACCAAGTATCCACGGAATAAACTCATACTGTGCAACGTTATCCCTGCCACCTGACATATCCGTTTTCTGATACACTGCATTTCCGACAAAGTTCAGCCCCGCCATGCACAGGCCTTTCTCATTTACCGCATCATAATATAGAGGATAATCTCCTGCCACATGCGCCATACCGATCATGGCATAGTGGCTGTCTCTTTTTCCCATATATCTGAATTCAAACGGATAATTCCTCGGCGTCACCGTAATCTCATCGCCATAGGAAAACTCATAATCAAGTGTTCTACCAAAATAGAAATCCTTTGTTTTATATGTCGCTGCTGTACACATAACTGTCTCCTTTCATGTCTCTGTAAACAACTTAGAGCATCATCTCAAAGCCATAACAGCTTTTTTCAAAGCCATAATGTTCATAAAATGCATGGGCATCCTTTCTGGGAAGCCCCGAATCCAACGTAATTGCTCTGCATCCCTTAGCACCTGCCATTTTCTTTGCATGATCGAGCAGCGCTGTGCCATAACCTTTTCCGCGGTCTTCTTCCCTTGTTATAAGGCTCGATACATAACACGTGAGTCCAGACATCCAGAATGTGTTAAAATAATCTCCGTGGCACATTCCGCGGCATGCGCCGTCATCCCAAAGCAAATATACAAAGCTTTGCTCATCCTCCATAACGCTCATATATACTTTGCGTATTTTATCTCTATCATATGTATTGTAAGTCCACAATTTTTCAACAAATTCAAAAACAATATCAAAATCCTCTATTGCTGCATTTCTGATCTCCATCATATTCGCCTCCTTGCTACTGCTTCCCATGAATTACGATAAACCTCTTTATAAACCATCAAGCAAGCCTTGACCCCTTTATTATAATCCTCATTTCTTCGTTTATGCAAGCCGCTGGCACTTCCACAGGCTCACAAATGGGGTCAGGCCCTATCGTTTTTTTAACGTTTATTTATCGAAAAAGCTAGGTGCCTGACCCCTTT
This sequence comes from uncultured Coprococcus sp., assembly GCA_900548215.1. Classification (GTDB taxonomy): domain Bacteria; phylum Bacillota; class Clostridia; order Lachnospirales; family Lachnospiraceae; genus Coprococcus. Next base: position 16,225 of record URJI01000024.1, read on the forward strand.
GTTGTCGAAAGGGGCCTGACCCCATTTGTGTAAAAAAATCCCGCTGCGGAACAGAACACCATTTCCGCAGCGGGATCAGCCACTATACAGACAATTATTTATTTAGTTTTATAAACAGCCTTAGCCGGCATTCCTGCCTTACGGAACATGATTTTATACGAAGGAACCTTTGCCACAGGCACTGTAACTACTGTTTTTGCAGCGATGCCCGTGAACACCTGGCTGCCTGCCACTTTGATGCTGTTTCCAAGTTTTACGGTCGTCAAGGATTTACAACCATAGAACGCTTTGTCGCCTATAACCTTGATGCCATCTGTTATAACCAGACTCTTAAGATGTGTGTATCCGTTAAATGCATTTGCACCTATGGCTGTCACCTTAAATCTCACGCCGCCTATAATAACCGTACTCTTAACGCTTAAAATAGTGAACTTCTCATTTGCCTTTGTCAGGGTAGAACCTGTGAGCGTCACTGTTCCAGAACCATTTGTCGCCGCATTTGTCACCCTGTACTTCAGGCAGCCCACTGTATAAACCTTATTCTTAGGAATAACAATGCCAAACGTCTTTACTACCGTACCCTTGTAGCCACCCTTACCGGTGATCACAACCTGCGCTTTACCCGCTTTTACATTGTTCTTGTATGTGATGCTGTAATCCACGCCGGCCTTCAGTGTCCTTCCATACGCCTTCACCACTATGCCGCTCTGGGTTACCTTTCTGCCTGTGTACTGCTTATTTGTTATTCCTGTCACTACAGTCTTGCTTGACTTTGCTGCAAGATCTGTTGTGATGAGACTATACTTCAGTTTATTCTTCACCGCCACATTATACGCTGTGGAATATTTTCTGGTGTAGATGGTCAGCTTTGGCCGAAACTCAATCGCCCCGCTTTCAATCTTTGTTACACTGTATGGAATAACAACCTTTTCCAATTGCTTACAAAATCCAAATGCATTATCTTCTATTTCAACGACCGACGCAGGAATAATCACGCTTTTGATCTTATCCTGCCAATAAAACGCATTTTCACCAATAATCTTTACTGTTCCCGGAATCACAGTTTTATTGCATGCAACCACAAGCTTTGCCGAATCCTTCTCTATGATTGCATTACAATTATTTCTGCTGTCATACTTCTTATTATTCTCATCAACGGCAACCTTCACCAAATTGTCACATCCGAAAAATAGGCCTTCTCTTATATCTGTAACACTTGCAGGAATATTAATACGTGTAAGGCTCTTACAGTTCCAGAATGCATACGCCCATATCTCTTTCAATTTTGAAGGAAGGTTAATCTGTGTAAGCGATTTGCAATTATTGAATTCCTGAGTCTTAATTCTGGTAATATTCTTAGAAAGCGTGATGCTCTTGAGCGCAATGCATCCATCAAATGTTCGCCCATTGAGCTCTGTCACCCCATCTGGAATTTTCAATGACACCAATTTACTACAGTCCATAAATGCGCCAAATCCTATGTATGTAACTCCTGCCGGAATAGTTATAGCAGTTATCTGATCACATCCAAGGAATGCATGCCTACCTATGCTCTTAAGTCCACTAGGAAGAGTTATCTTCTTTAAGGTATTACATCCACCAAATGCTGTACTCGCAATTGCGGTAATCTCTGACGGAATCACCGTTGCTGCACATCCACGAATAAGCGTATTTGTCGCTGTCTCTATGATAGCATTACAATTATTTCTGCTGTCATATACAGGATTTTCACTATCAACAGTTATCTTTGATAAATACGAACAATTATAAAATACATCAACACCTAAAGATGTAACTCCCTTTGGTATATTTATACTTCTTAACTTAGCCCCCCTGAACGCACCATCACCTATAGTTTTTACACTGTCCGGGATTGTTATGCTCTTTATATCGCACATAAAAAATGAATCATTGCCTATAAATTCAATCGTATCCGGAAGTGTAATTGAAGTTATCGCATCACCCCCCTCTCGCATATCAAAAACACCATGATTGTCCGTTCCAACAACCTTCCTGCCGCCAACCTGAGCCGGTATAACTACATTTGCGGAATCGCCTTTATAATAAGACAATATCAGGTTTCCATCTTCTGCTGTAGTGTACATCCACTCAACCGAAACATTTACACGTCTGACAATCACACCACAGTAATTGCCGATTCCCTTTATAATTATTTTTCCTTCACTATTATCATCACTTTTATATGATATTGTGTAATCCTTGTTTTTTATAAGTTGTTTGCCGTCTATCGTCAGTCCAATACCATCCAGACACACCTTTTCATCTATCAGATATTTCACATCACTTATTCCATAGACATCCGCCTCGATATCCTCACCTGCAATATCGGTCTTGCTGCCATCACTGTAACTGCACTGGATATCATATCTGATCGCATACTTATACGCTGCAGATCCCTTCGTGCATTGAATAACAACATTCGGAGCAAATACAAATATTCCCTGATCAATATTTGTCACGCTGTCCGGAATATATACATACTTAAGATTTTCACACTCAAAGAACACGTCAGAATCTATGCTTGTAATGCGCTCTGGCAGTACCACCTTTTCAAGATTATTACAGTTAAAAAAAGCTCCATACTCCATATTGCCAAGCATTTTTCCTGTAAAAATAACACTCTTTAAATTACTACAGCCGCTGAAAACATTGCTTCCGATATAATCCAGATCTGCAGAAATGGTTACATCAACCAGACTTTTGCAATTTTCAAATACACTATCATCTATCGTTGTAACTTTCTTGCCATCTATAGTCGCCGGTATGTCAAGCTGCGCAGCCGTGCCTGTATATCCTGTAATATATATACCATCGCTATACTCATCATACTCATAAATAAGTCCATTACTCTCCTCCGCTCTGGCATTCAATGGCACAAACATAATCACCATCACCGCCAAAGCCAGCAGATATTTTATGTACTTTTTCATAAACCCATCCTCCTGTTTCTGTTTAAATCTTATCTAACTATCCTATCAGATGTTGGCACCGACCTTAATGTCAGCACCAAACATCACTCAAACCATTTTTTCACATTGAACTTATCCTTGAAACTCTGCCTGTCAGCAGCAGGGAGACCATAGTATGTCCACACGGCATCATTTTCCTGATCCACATCATCAAAGACAACTTCCCATGCATCACCATTCTTTTCAACATAAGCGTCAAATGTTCCGGTTACCGTATCCTTAGTCTCGTTATAAGAATCCTCACACATAGTCATTACTGAATCTATGGTATCACCCTGCAAAAAATCATACAGCGCAGTCGTCGCAAATTGCATTGCAAGCAGCTTGGGATCAACTCCCAGAAAGAAATTTTCTCCAACCATTTCTGCCATAGTTTCAGTTGCATCGCGCCCTGCTTTTTTAAGCATCAGCCCGCCCAGTTATTTTACATGTTGTACATACTCTGATCTGACATCGACTGAACCTGCCCCGCTGTCACCTTCTCATTATTTTCTTTCAATAAAAAAATCCCTCCTCTTCTGTATCATTTAATCAGAAATGTATACTTTTTAAGATTAGGGATTATAGCCAATTTTTGTATTAAATTATGTATAAAATGTCGAAAAAACTTGAAGAAAAGAACTCTGAGTGTTACACTTTGCTCATATAAATCTGAAAAAGTATACTTTTTAATCCTTTTCTCTGCCGTCTATCCGCGGGAATTCAAGCCTTATTGTCAATCCATTCTGCCACTTTGAATCAGCCTCGATCTTTATGCCCAGGTCATTTGCCATCTCGCTCACAAGATATAGGCCCATTCCGGTTGCGTGCTCTCTCGCCGTCCCTGAATCACCGGTAAATCCTTTTTCAAATATGTACGGCATATCGCATTTCTTCACACCCACGCCGTTGTCGCTGATCTCAAGCACGCTGTATCTGTCAGTCTCCCAGAAATCAAATGATATCTCCGGCTGCGTTCCTGCATATTTAATGGAATTGCCTATGATCTGCCCAAGAATAAACTGGATTCCTCGCTTATCGCTAAATATCACGCCGGATTCCAGCTTCTTTCTGATACGTATATTCTTCTCAAGAAGCAGCGGCCCGCACGTCTCCACTGCCCGATCCACACACTCGCTCACATCAAGGCTTTCCATGAGGTAATCCTTGACGGCACTTTTCAGCCTCGCATAGTACAAGATCTGATCCACGTACCCCTGCAATTTGCTGCTCACATTATCCAGCTTTCTCGCCATCTCATCAGGGATCTCATCGCGCCTGTTGTCAACTACCAGAGTGAGCAGGGATATGGGCGTTTTGATCTCATGAGCCCAATTCTCCACATACTCCTGATAATCAGCAAGCTGTGTCTGCGAACGCCCATGTTCATCCTGAAGTTCGCACATAGTATCAGATATCAGGTGAATAAACTCGGCATCCGATTTGCTGCACGCCTCAAGCAGCCTGGCTTCATTCTCCTCATCAGGCCCATTCACAAAGTTTCTGAAAGCATCTGACTGCTTCCTGAATCTCATGCACAAAGCTATGCACACCGCCACAAATGTGATTATCTCAAACAATGCGATCACCGTCATGATAGTGCTCAAAGCCTCCGGTGCAACAAGCCACAGCAAAAATACAAATACGAGATCAACCGCAAGCAGAAGCGCCAGCCACGGCATATTCTTTTTCATAACCAGCCACCATGTTTTCATATGTCTATCCTTTCCTGCACCTACGTCCTCACATACAAGCAAAATGATCAGTCCGATATTTTTCCATAACTACCATTTTCTGCACGTATACCCTGACTGCCTGTTTTTTTCGCAAATTTTCTGCTTCTCACTCCAGCCTGTAACCCACGCCTCTCTGAGACACGATCAAAACCTTCATGTTAAGTGAGGCCATGGTCTTTTTCAGCCTTGTGAGATTTACCTGCAAAGCATTCTCATCTATATATTCCGAGGTTCCCCATACCGCCTTACACAGATTTTCCTTTGAGACAACCTCACTCCCGCCGGACATCAGAGTCTCCAATATTCGCCCCTGATTCTGTGGTAGCACCGTGGATTTTCCATTTATATACAAAGTGTAGGTCTGTATGTCCAAAAGGAATCCTTCTCCTTCTATGAGATTCTGTCTGCCCTCATATCTCTTGAGTACATTTGCCACTCTGGCCAGAAGCCGCTCCCGGCGGCATGGCTTTGTGAGAAATTCATCGGCTCCGATCTCAAGAGCGTGAAGCTCATCCTTTAGCTGATCCCTCGATGTGAGAACCAGCACAGGGATAGAGCTCCTCCTCTTGATCTCCCGACAAATGTCAAATCCGCTCCTGCCCGGAAGATTGATATCAAGCAAAAGAATATCCGGAGCCGTGTCCAATATCTGTTCTATTATATCGTCAAATCCATCTGACTTCACAGCCCTGTAACCGGCCTTTGCCAGCATATCCAGGAGCTCGTCGCACATGAGGACATCGTCCTCAATAACCATCACACACTTCACCGTCTATTCTCCTTTATCCGCTTACGCTCATAAGCGCTCCGACTCATTAATCGGTAGCGCCACTCTCACTTAGGTGCGAGTGGCAGGTCGTCGGAGCGCATTAGAGTTATTCGCTTACGCTCATAAGCGCTCCGACTCATTCAACTCGCTCTGGCTTCATAATTGCCATGAGATATCTGTTACTGGAGCGTTTTACTGCTGTCATATAAATACATTCTACCACACACAGCAGGATTATCATAACCGCAGCTATGACAAGTATCTGTTTTATACTGCCGCGCATGAATTCTGACAGTATTCCTGTGAGCAGGGCACGCACGCCAAATATACTGCTGACCGCTGCCACAGCAACCGGGATTCCGAAGTACCAGCCAACCTGTCTGTTTGCGGAGCTGCAAAGCATTTCGTATGTCGCCCCAAGTTTCACAAGGGTTCTGTATCTTCTGCCAGACTTTCTCTGGCCCATGAGAAACTGAACTCCGATTATGGTATTTGCTATTATGAGGAATACCACTGCCAGATAAAGTGTTATATATCCGGCTGCCACCGTGTAGAACATATTTCTTCCTATATTCTGCAGATAACTCTCGCAGTCCACATTTATTCTTTCAAAATCTATACTGTCAAGCTTCTCATTTTCATCCATTATGGCTTTCATGAGTCCCTTGTCGTCTACAATGTCTTTCTTAAGAACAGCATTTACATATAATTCACAGTTGTCATTTGTCAGTCTGGCAAATGTGTCGTCGTCCACGATAAGTCCAAATGACAGTGTTATAGAAGAATCAGTCACTATCTTCGTAGTCTGTATCTCCCCGATCAGATGGTACTCGTCTCCACGTATATCCACCTCAGGGCTCTCCGCCAGGACCTTATTCAGAATCCCGCCACGGTAACCAGTAAAGAAATCCGTGTAGAGAGCCAGCTCATTTTCCCCGAGCTCCAAAGGCTTCTTTCCAGCAACCGTAAGCACCTTGTTGTATGCGCTCTGCTGGATCAGATAAGGATATGTCATATATGAAACGTTATTTATCAGCACATCCCTGTCCTCTGAGGCGTCGAGATTTTCAAGTGCGGATATGACATTAGCCACGTTCACTATATCATCATAGGACTCGTTATCGCCCATCTTTATATGGCCGAGCTTCATGTCAAATACATTTGAAAAGTCATCCATCACGCCAGCTTCTTCCAGCTTTGCGCGGATATTTTTGCTGTCCGTTTCGACGTTATCTCCATATGAGGCAAATGTATAGTCAAGCACATGGTCCATATTCTGTCTGGATATACATATTCCAACACCCGCACCGCAGCAGCACAGAGCGCCGAGTATGAGGACGGAGCTTATGGCAAGTGTTCCCGATTTCGTAACCACATTTTCATGTATCTGCCTGAACCCGAACACCGCAAGGGGCTTTGAGCCATTTGCTCGTCTGGCAAGTGCATCCATAAATATTCTGAGGCCGAAAAACAACAGAAACATGCCAACAAATCCCAGTGTTATGGTGACCGCCATGTATTTTACACTGATCCATGAATAGCCACTGATTCCCTGATAGTACGCAGCGATAAGTGCCGCAAGGCCGAGAACCGCACTCACGCCGTACACAGGGGCAGGAAGCTGCTTCTTCTCTGTATCTGGAACGTCTACAAGCAGATCTCCTATCTGCTTTCTTGCAAGCTTACCACTCAGTATGACAAATGCTGCAAGCTTTATAAGTATAAATCCAACCGTTGTAAGTACAACGGCCTGCAGCGAAAATGATACGTGATGACCTATAACACCAAGGCCAACCAGTCTGGCCGTGAGAATACTCACAACCTCTGACACAAGAACCGCAATCGGAAGTCCGATGATCAGGGCCAGAACACTGCTGCCCAGATCCTCAGCCATCAGCAGTGCAAAGAGCTTCGATCTCCTCATACCCATCATTATATACATTCCCAATTCATGTCTTCGCCGTTCAAGCTGGTATTTGCTGGCATAATATATAAGAAAGAACAACATGATCAACGAAAATACATAGAACACCGCCGCTATCTGGAGCAAACTGTTCACCGCATCGCTCTCTAGGCTTTTCAGGAATATCATAACGTCCTGATGGGACAGTGCCAGTATGATATAAAATGCCACTATGGATACGACCAGCGAGGCAAAGAACAGTCCGTTCTCTTTTCTGCTTCTCCGGCTGTTCCTCATTGCAAGTTTAAAGAACATTTGCGCTGCCTCCTCCCATCTGTGCCATCAGCTTGAGGATCCTCTCATAGAATTCCTGCTGTGACTCTCTCTCCATATCTCTCCTGAGCTCATGGAATATCCTGCCATCCTGTATGAAAAGAATCCTCTTACAGAAGCTGGCTGCACTGCCATCATGAGTCACCATGAGTATGGTGGTATTGTCATCACGGTTCAGTCCGGACAATTTCTCCATGAGAGCCTTTGCATTTCTTGAATCAAGTGCTCCGGTCGGCTCATCTGCAAGTATCATGCCCGGACTTAATATAAGCGCCCTGGCAGCCGCAACTCTCTGTCTCTGACCTCCGGACATCTGCGAAGGGAATTTGTCAAGCACATCATCGATCTCCAGATAAGCGGAAAGCTTTTCCAGCCTGCTTCTGCTCTCTGCCTCAGATACGCCGTGTATCGACAGTGGAACCATGATGTTCTCTCTGCCTGTGAGATTGTCCAGGAGCTCAAAGTTCTGGAAAAGATATCCAATCTCCCTGCCCCTGTACCGTGCAAGTGCCGCACCTTTAAGTGACTGTATCTCCCTGCCACCAAGCTCTATGGTTCCGCTATCTGGCTTTATGACCGTTGCGATACAGTTCAACAGTGTTGACTTTCCCGATCCACTGCTGCCCATGATGCCGAGGAATTCCCCAGGCACGACCTGAAATGATATGCCGTCCAGAGCCTTTGTCTGGTTTGGCTTTTTGCCGTAATATTTTTTTAGTGATTCTATTTTAAGTAAACTATCCATATTTTCTCACCTTTCTTATTTTCATGTGACAACGGGGTCAGGCACCATCGTTATTCACCGGTTTTTACTGTCCAAAAAAGCACGTATTTCATGGTTTTCTACCCCATTTCTGTATAAATGGGGTCAGGCACCATCGTTTTATCTGCCGTTTAGTTACCAACAAAAGGTAGGGCCTGACCCCGTTGTTGTGTTGTGCATATAAAACAGCGCCGCTCTGATATCATAATATCAGAACGACGCTGTGATTAACACTTACACCTTGTGTAAGTTTTCCTATCAGATAATCTACCTGTTTTGCGTCCATTCCGCAGGCTCCGGCAAAAAAATAGCTGAGATCATATGATGATCCCAGCCATTCATAAAAACCGTGTTAATTATATATGGTACGTTCCATATCATCAAACACAGAAATGAAATTTTAATAAAGAGGTGTTGTTCTCTGGACTTCATTCCTTACAACATACCTGAATTCTTTATAAGAAGAAATCTCTCCCAATCCCAGATAATAAATTCCACTTGACAAACTACTATCAACCTGCATGTCATATTTTGTCGTTGGTCTTCCCTTTATCTTACGTGCAACCTTATCATATACTTTGTATGGATCATTTGCTGTTCCAAATTTACGTGCACCTATCTTGGCATTTATTATCTTAGCTGTAGCTGTCTTGTTGTTCGGCACAGTAGCTGAAACAACTGCATACTTACACTGAAAATCCTTATTGCATGCCACTGTATACAAAAACAGCTGTGCAAGACCTTTATTATGACATTTATTAGTTGCAGTGAGGAATGATCCACCCCAATAATAATCGGCCGGGCCCTCAACCAGTGCATAGTTCTTAAGATTAACATTTGGACATGAATAAGGCATAATCTGCACCAGCCATGACGGAGCAAAATAACCCAATACTCTAGGATTGCCCATATCATTTGACCATTCCGACGTCCACTGTGTTGTATTATTAGTATAGTTACCATTTTTTAACGACTTGCTTACATTATACATTGTCGCAACATTTGACGGAAACTGCATAGAACCATTCTTTGAAAGTGCAGTTGTACTGCTATATAAGAGAGCCGGATATGTATCCCCAACACCTGACACCATCTTGATACCTTTACTTTTTGCAGTCTTTGCGCTTGCCAGGAACGTTCCCCAATTTTTCACCTTAGATTGAACTGTGATTGAATAGTCTGTTCCAAAAGCAGTCTTTGCAGCCTTTCTATTGTATATGTAAGCTCCTGGATAAACTGTTGTAGCTATAGCAGTCAACCTGCCATTCTTTTTACCCAGCACCTTTGTATAATTATAAGCATTGTTATACCATCTCGCATCAAATCCTATATTTACAAGTGGTACTGTATAAGATTTACTCATACCATATCCAATATCGTCAGAATCCCAGCAGATAATATCAGGAGCCGAACTTCCACCATTTCTTACCTTATTATCCAATGCGTTATGATATTCATCGCTGATACCACTCATATTTAAATTAACATAATTAACCTGATCTGCGTATTTAGGATATGTTTTCTTAAACAATCTCACTTGGGCTTCCAAATCATTATCCCACGAATAAATATTGATCGTACCCTTGCCAATTCTGGAGATTCCTGAAGGAACCCTGCCCGCTGATGCTGCATACGCATCTGCCGGTGATGCAAATACGCTCACCGCCATCACTGAAGCTGCTATCACTCCGGCAACTACTTTTTTTAATAATTTTCTCATAAACATTTTCCCCTTTCATTATGTGAAAAACTACAACGTGTTATTCTTAAACTACCACTTCACACACATTGCGTCAATAAGCAACATACCCATATATAATACAATGGTTTTTGTGCACTATCCACAAGGCAAATTGTTGCATGTACACATAAAAATTGTTATAATTGGAAAGGTGTGTTGATGCTTCACCACACTCAATAGATAAAACGATTATGGAGGGATAGGATTATGGCATGGTATGACGAGGCAGTATTTTATCACATTTATCCTTTAGGACTTGCGGGAGCCCCGAAACAGAATGATTACGGCGAGCCTGTTCACAGGCTTAACACCCTGATTCCATGGGTGGATCACATAAAGGAGATTGGAGGAACAGCGCTTTATATCGGACCGCTGTTTGAATCTGTAGGCCACGGCTATGAGACAACCGACTACAAAAAACTGGACAGCAGACTCGGAACAAATGAAGATCTGAAAGCATTTGTGGCTTACTGCCATGAGCAGGGCATGAGAGTTATATTTGACGGCGTGTTCAACCATACCGGACGAGACTTCTTCGCCTTCAAGGATATACAGGCAAACCGGGAGAATTCACAGTACAGGGACTGGTACTGCAACGTGAACTTCTGGGGCAACAACGAATACAACGACGGATTCTCATATGACAACTGGGGAGGCTACAACCTTCTCGTCAAATTGAACCAGAAGAACCCGGCCGTTGTCGATTATATATGCAACGTGATCCGTTTCTGGGTGAGTGAATTCGACGTGGATGGAATCAGACTTGATGCGGCTGACGTTCTTGACTTTGATTTCATGAAGGCCCTGCGCCGCACAGCAAATGAAGTTAAGCCGGATTTCTGGCTTATGGGTGAGGTTATCCACGGCGACTACAGCCGCTGGGTAAACGGAGAGACTCTTCACAGCGTCACCAACTACACACTTCACAAAGCTCTGTACAGCGGTCACAACGACCACAACTATTTTGAGATTGCGCACACTGTAAGACGTCTCCAGAACATGGGAACATTAAAGCTATACAACTTCGTGGACAACCATGATGTGGAGCGTATCTATACAAAGCTCACCAATAAGGCACATTTTGCACCTGTACATGTATTGCTCTACACTCTTCCGGGAGTGCCTAGCATTTACTACGGTTCAGAATTTGGAATCGAGGGAAGAAAAGAGCGCGGCTCAGACGATTCCTTAAGACCAGCACTGAACATAGAAGATTACAAAGATGCCGTAAAGGCAAATCCATGCACCGCTTTAATAGCAGCCCTTGGTAAAGTCCGTCAGGCTGTCCCTGCACTGTCCTACGGCAGCTACAATGAACTGATGCTGACCAACAGACAGTTCGCATACGCAAGAGACCTGGACGGAACGCGCGTCATCATATCTGTGAACAACGACGATGCGCCAGCCGGAATGCACCTTGCAGCAGGAAACTGCGCAGCGTATGTCGGCGCCCTGTCAGGTGAGAAAGTCTCTGTCCAGGATGGACATATAAATATCACCCAGCCGGCAAACAGCGGAGAGATCTGGGTGCCTGAGGGAACAGACCTGGATGTAAAGCCGGTTAAGGTTGTGACGAAGACTAAGAGCGAAGTTAAGACCAACACAGAAGATAAAGCAGCATCTGAAACAGCTACCGATGTAAAAGGCAATAAGGAAGCTGAACCAAAGATAGAATCCAAAGAATCCAAAGACATTGTGACTGCTACAGAATCTGCAGATGCTAAGAAAAACACAACCGATACTGAGAAGAATACTGCTGCCGACACCCCGATTGATCCAGAAACCATCACAGTTGACTGGAGCAAGTCTCCGGAATCCATGACAGTTCCTGAACTTCAGGCTGCAATCCTTGCAAAGCTTGCCGGAAACGGACCTGTTGACGCACAAATGAAAAAGACAGTCGTAGATAATATCTGGCACGACTCTCTCGTCAATTGGCTGAAGAGTTTCAGATAAAATTACGTAGAAACAGCCAGGTGCATATTCTCCAAATTGGAGAACATTCACCTGGCTATTTTTTATTATAAACATTCTTGCGATATCAAACAGCTTGACGAGCATATCTTCATTGTGGAATACAGCCTTGCAAGCAGCTCCGAGCTGTGAAGTCTCCATACGATAAAAGCACCGTCAAACAATACCAATAATCCAGTACCGGCAACCCTCCATCTGAATTCATATGTCACATTCTAGCACGATTTCCCCGTTTTTATATAGACAACTGTACTTTTTTCACCTAAAAATCAACAAATTGCAGCCTGCGGCCATCAAACCTGATATAACCATCAAAAAAACTGCTGACCATATCGCCTGACTGCTGAATATACCACTGTTTTCCAGATATAATTCGTACGGATTTTCTGGGTTGATATAAAGATATACCACATCGCCTTTACTTATATTCAGTCCATATACATATGTCTGCTCATACACTTTATACTGCTTATCCCTGTATGTAAATTCAAATACTCCCGCCTCCGGATATCTTCTGCCGGCTCTCATATCCTGTCTCATATCTGCACGTACATCATGGCATACAGCTTTCACAGTAAATGAACATCTTCGCTCAAGCGCTTTTCTCTTACATATCACAGAGAGCAGTGTTATTGCACTGACCACAAAGAATGCACAGGCAAATATCTCTGCATAAAATGCTCCAACATTGCAATTTTCTCTCCCCAATATCCGTTCCGGGAGCAATACTATCTTATCCGCAAAAGAGCCATCTTTCACAGCACACGCCGCCCATATCAGCGCCGATGCAGCACCGGCAAACACAGATATGAACACTATACCGATGATGCTCCCCCGCTTTCGCTTCTTAATCATCGGAATAAGAGTCTTTAGAATTATGACAAGAACTATCCCGGCAAAAAACTGCCCCACAACAAGCATAACAGCATCCGTTCCGATCTCACTTGCAACAAATCCGGCTATAATACTGGCAACAAACCATATGCCAAATATTACGCCTCCAATTTTCTCAGGCATAGAAACATTTTTTTCTTCTAAATTGTTATTTCCCATATACCCCACCTCTCAGCAAATATCCGCCATTCATATAAAAAGAAAACTGAGAATCTGTCAAGTCATGTCAATTCTCAGTCTCTCTTACCTATATATTATTCATGAATCTTATATATACCATCAAATATCCCGCAGCGATCCTACTGCTCCCTGAACTTTATCTCGCCCGTAGCAGCGTCCATGCTGTCCACTATCGCAAGCGACTCAAGATGATATCCGAGATTCCTGATAACCTGACCACCTGTCTGGAAGCCCTTCTCAACTGCGATTCCGATTCCCTCCACGCTGGCACCAGCCGACTTTACTATGGAGATAAGTCCCTGAAGTGCGCATCCATTTGCGAGAAAATCATCTATGATGAGGATCTTATCCTCAGGATTTATAAACTTCTTGGACACGATAACCTGATTCTTGCACTTGTGTGTAAATGACTCAACCTCCGCCACATACACATCGCCCTCTATGTTGATGCTCTTCGACTTCTTTGCAAACACAACAGGCACATCAAAATGTCTCGCAACTACACAGGCAATTCCAATTCCTGACGCCTCTATAGTGAGTATCTTGTTGATCTCTGTTCCCTCAAATCTCTTCTTGAATTCCTCACCGATCTGATCAAAAAGACGGATATCCATCTGATGATTGAGAAAGCTGTCTACTTTGAGTACATTTCCCTCCTTGACAATTCCGTCCTTCATAATTCTCTCTTCCAAAAAGTTCACTCTGTATTTCC
>URJI01000025.1 GCA_900548215.1 uncultured Coprococcus sp.
ACGTTGTAGCAGAACATGACCCACATAAGTCTTAGCACATAATGCCTGTGGAAAGGTGCAAACATTCGGTTGATCGACACCTTATCACTGTATCTGCACTCCATGGCATAACGGCATTTGCCAACTATCGCAGCACTCTGTATAAAGAAATGAACTATAGCCATGATAAGTGCTGATATAAGAAGCATCACTATGACCTCACCGGGATTTCTCTTCACGTATGCCGTGTTGGCACCTAAAAGCTTGATGATCCAGGTCTGTTTCACCGTCACCGAGTCTATCATCCGGGCAACCGTCTCAGCTTTTTGCTCCGACATATGATCAATCATCGGCAGATTCTTTACATATTCCTTGAGTATGGTCACATTGTCAGCCTCATGCTCTGTCTCCTGTCCGAGCACCTGATCTATACCCTTCACGAACTTTGTCTGAGAAGAATCATCTACCCCAAGATAAGAGAATACAAAACACACAGCAACCATGGCCATCCAGGCCAAAAGTCCCCGCTTAAATACCGTGTTCCACGCTCCCTTTCTAAGCTGTTTCCTGTTCCAAGTCATTGTCATCTAATTTCTCCCTTATAAATCTTAATGCTATAATCTTATGTTTATATCCCACATTTTTAATGTCACATCACACAGGCAAACTGCGAAACTCATAACCCAAATTATGGCTTGATGGTTTCATATTGCCTATCAGGGGAATACTAGGTCGCCGGTCATTAGGTGGTGCCTCAAGCGGTACCTTAGTACCGCTGCAGACCGAGTTAAGTGGAAGCAGCCCCTAGATAAAGTCGAATGTTGCCTGCTCATATGAAAGCTCCTGATATTCTAGTTCCTCCTGGTCTGTCTTGCTGGTGTAGTCCACCACAACCGTCTGCTGCCTTCCACCGACCATCTGCTGACCGAGAATATAGTTCACATCAAAGCGTCCGGTGATGGCAGGGGTTGCACCTCGGGCAGGTACGATGAGCTGTACATGATTGGCTGCCAGCATGGCAAATATCGGCTCCCATATGTATATATCCTTTGCCGCACCAAATGGGTTGTCGATGAATATCGTCTTGGACTGTACCGAATCCTCAGGTGCCAGTGAATACATTCCCGCAATGTAATTTATAACCGCCACAAGGAACTGTATATATATACCCTGTGACTGACCGGTGCTTCCGACCGCCTCCTCATATTTCAGGTAACGGCTCTGTTCCTTTATCCTCTCTCTCTTATAGAGATTGAGCTTTATGGCATTCATGTCAGTTACCATGACTCCAAACAGCTTCTTGAGTCCCAGACAGTCACGGATGTATTTGATTCGCTTTCTCTCATCCTCATATGCGTCTGCGCCCTTTACTATGTCGTCTATGTAATCCGACATTCTCTGCTTTACAAATTCATCCTTCACATAAGGTATGGACAGATCAACCATCTTGATAACATCATCCCCCACCGTTATACGTGACAGCTTTGGAAGCTTCTCAAGCTCAGTCTTCACATCCATACATCTCTGTACACACTGGTTTTCGAAATTCTCCTTGATGGCAACCATATCCTCAATGCCCTTCTCAACACGTTCTTTCTCAAGACGAATAAATTCTATGATCTGGAGAAGATTTGCCAAAAGCTCCCTCGCCTGTGCATATGTGTCAGGCACCTGTACATCCTGTCTGATCGTATTTGCCATCTCGAACACACCCATCTCGACGAGCGTATCAGCGGTCTGCCCCTTGAATCTCATGATCTCATTCTTTGCGCGGTCCAGAGCCTTCATGCTCCTGTCGTACTTCATAAGGCTTGTCTCAAATATCTGGCGGAGCGTATCCATATCTTCATCAAGTACACTTCCGCTTGACACATCAATATTATTTGTGTCCACGATACGCTTCACATCCTTGTACAGATCCATCATGAAGCCATGCTGCTTGTAGTAATCGCTGTAAGCTTTTTCTGCCTCCTTGTACAGGCGGTTCATATCGGCAAGCACCGCATCCCCATTTGCAATGGCGGTGTCAGCGTCAGAGGCAGATATATCTTCCCTGCTGTAGGCACCCTCGCCGTACGTCCTGTTTATATTCTGGACAGCATACTCGATACTTCCCTCTATCTTGCTGTATGCCCTCTGATCTGCTTTCTGCTGCTGAGCAAGGGATGCCGCGATGAGTGTGAGTCTCGCCATCTCGTCATCCATCTCCCTGAGGGTATTCTCCGCCGTCGGATAAAGCTCCTCTGCGCTGTCAAACAGCGCCATATCAAAGCCTCTCTTCTCTATAGTCTTTCTTATCCTGTCCATAGATTTCTGCAGAGTCTCGAGGATCATCTTCTTGTCATCAAGATCCGGTGCATGCTCCTTTGCCACGGCAAGCATAGCCATAAATTCCTGCTCAAGCTGTTCATCGGATATATCCAGAAGCTCTTCATATGCTCCAGGCTCTCCATCCTGATTTCCTGCATCCTCTGCATTATCTGGCGATCCCGGGATTCCGGTTTTTGGCATATACGGCTCAAAATACTCTGTCCATTTGTACTGTATCTCTTCTATGTTCTTCGTTATCCCCGCCAGCTTTGCCTCTGTCTCCTGAACAGTGGCGGACCACTTCAGCACTTCTCCTGAAAGCTCAGATATCTTCGCAGTCAGATCGCTCTTTCTCTGTCTGTACTCAGCCAGCCTGTCCTCCTCAGGACGCACTATATCACTTAACTGGTCTATCATCACAAATGTCTGCTGCCTGTCGGCTTCTGCCTGCTGTCTCTGCTGCAGGTCACCGTAGCTCTCCGTGTCTGCCTTCACCGCAGCTTCCACGTTCCTGATCGATGTCTTAAGAGTCTCAAGTTCATCCTTCTTCTCAAGAAGCTGCTGGTTCAGTTCACGCTCTCTGTCCTCAGCACCTGTGTACCTTATATCCACAAGCCTTGTGACAAATGCCAGATCCTCCTGATACGTCTCTGTCTTTTCATTTATGAGATCTATCTCCTCAGAAAGAGCCGATATCCTGTCCTCATTTGCCTTCCTCAGATCTTCTATGGAATCCTGTGACATGAAGAACTTCCTGTCTCTTCCTATCACCAGCATATTCTCCGCCGGGACATGCGCTTCCTCGTCAAGCTTCTCCATATCGTATACCATGACACACTCATTTCCTGTGTCTATGGAACCGAGATTTATATCATCCTCTATCTCGGCAAATCCTTTTGTGACAACACTGTACGGTATATAAGGATTTGCCTCGAGTATATTCTTCTTTACATCCGCAGGGAGTGCCGACAGATAATCCGCACCGTGCATGGCCATGAGTCCATGTCTGGTGGATATATAATTGATGACCGCCTGGGCTCCGTCCGAAGGAGGAAATGGCCTGTTTTCCTCATAACACTTCTCAAGCCTGCTCAGTCTGTCTATCTCCTGCTGACGCTTGATCGTCTCTGTTATAGTTCCCTTTATCCTGGCATTTATCACAGAAGCTATATCCTGTGGATTCTCCACTGAGTACACCGCCATGATACTCTCCAGCTGACTGCCAGACTGACGATATGACTCAGCGTCAAGGTGTGCATCCTCACAGGCTCTCACAAGTGCATCGTACTCCGCCTGTACGGTCGTCAATCTGTACCGGTCATCATATAATTTCGTCCTGCCATCAGCTATGGCTATCTCAAGCTCCGTCATCTTTGCAAGAGTCTGCTCAGACTCCGCCCTTGCATCATCCAGCATCTTCTTCACGTCGCCAACCACCAGAAGATTCACACCGGCGGCAAGGCTGCTTATACGTGAGCTGATCTCATCTATCTTCGCTGATGAATCAGCTATATTGTTCTCCGCAACCGCATTTGCTATCTCGCCCTCACGGAGCACCTTTTTACAATATTCCAGTTCAGAAGCCGCATGTGCATAGCTCTCCTGCGCCTCATTTTGCGCCGACACAAGAGCCTTCAGCTTCTTCTCATCACGCAAATGCCTGTTGTACGCATACTGTGACATCTTCTCGCTGGATGAACCTATGTTGTTCCTTATGTTCTCGACGATCAGTTTGTTCTCCTCGTACTGACGGCGGTTCTCCCTGTACACAAGGTAATCATTTACGCTTTCCTTGTAGCCTATCTGGTTCTTTATATCCTGAAGTTTTTTCTCATTGTCATCTATCATGTGGGCAGTGTCTTCCATCTTGCGGTTCATATCCTCAAGGCGAAGATAATCCCTTGTGACTCTCAGATTCGCCAGACGTCTGTTCTGCTGCTCCACTCTGGCGGCGGCATCATTTTTCGCCTGCAGAAGTTCTTCCATGAGAGTATCTCCCTGCTGGGTACACGACTTGCCTGTCACATACACATCCGCCAGGCCTTTGCATATCTTATCATTGTCCTCGTACAAGCCAATGCATGAATTGACCTTTCCCTCAAGCACATTTATAAGCTCTATCTGATGATCGTAATTGGCTATATCCCTCTTTCTCTGGGCAAGCACATTCAGCTTGTCCTTGATATCAAGCAGGGTCTCCGCCATGGTGTCTTCCTCGCCGTTCCTGCCGGTCTTCGTGGCAAATGCTTTCTCGATAATCTCCTCTATGAGCAGATCCTCCACAACCTTCCTTGTGGTCCTGTAATTCGTCTCAAAATACGTTCTGACATGACCCTCGGTCTTGTTGATTCCCCTGATGATCTCCCAGTGGCTCTCATGAAGTCCGTATCCGCTGATGAATCTCTGGTACTCACCCTTCTTGTCAAATATGCGGACTTCCAGACTCATGTCACGGTGTCCCAGCTCTTTGAGATAATTCTTCAATCCATTAAAAGTAATCCTCTCATTGCCCTCCGACAACGGAAGATTGACTATGTCGTTCTTGTTATATTCCTTGTAGAAGATACAGTAATTAAAATACTCTATGGACGCAGTGTCCTTCAATACCTCCCCGGCGTCCGCCGCATCCTTTGCCTTTCTCGCACAGAAGCCGGTCGTCATATATCTGTAGCCGTCTTTTACATCCGCCTCGTCGAGACGCCACTCTATAAGGGAGTGAATAACGGTATTTCCACCACCCGCACGGAAAAGCTTCTCCACCGGCTGCTTCTCATCCAGAGTGCAGTTCGGTATGAGATTCTGAAGAAGCAGGAGCATGAGAATACTCTTTCCACCGCCATTTGCCAGATCGTACAGCGTGTTCTTGCCATACATCCTCATGGTGAAGTCATCATACTGCTGTGTGCCAAAGTTGTATTTTACATTGTTGACCCTTATTCTGTTGATACTAGGCATCCTCTTCTTCACCTCCAAGCAGCTGGTACAGCCGTCCTCTGTACTCCTCAAAATAATTCTCCGACAACGCCTTCATCCTGTCCGTCGGATAGTACCTATCAGCATTCTCCACAAATAACCGCTGGGCCGACATGAAGTTGAACACCAGCTTCACATATCCTGCCCTGGACGCCTTGGACGCCCTGGCACCGTCACCATCCTGATTGCCCGTCACTGCAGGAAGCTCGTCCCAGAGAAGTGCGATGGCCTTGAAACTATCCTGTTCAACCTCGTCAGTGGAGAACACGTCAAGCCTCTTCGTTATGTCCGCCAGATATTTGCTTGTCTCATCTATGATATTCTCAGATTTCACATATTCCCTGAACTGATAGCTGGATGAATCCTTATAAAAATACAGGAGAGTCATGTACATGATGAAGTAGCACAGATACAGTTCCTTGTTCAGCCTGAGTCCGAGCAGCTTTTTCATATCGTCATTCGTATAGCCAAACACTCTGTTGCCCTCGCCCGCTGTTATATACAGACTGTCATTGTACTCATACAGTGACAGGTTCATCTTTTTCATGATATTCATGACGATATCATATACCTCGGCATTGCCATAGAACTCATCATAGAGCGGCCCGTTCTCGGTATGCTTCTTGCAGATCTCCTCGCCTGATATTAATTTGGAATATATCTCTATCGCCTTGTCTAAATTCTTGCTTTCCATGTTATCTCCTGTGATATATCGTTGTTAATTATTTCTTCTCAAACATAATTCCCGTCACATACATGTCCTCGCCGATCTGGATCTCCTCCTCAGGGTGGAATTCCAGGGTGAACGACATGCCCTTAAATGCGTCCAACGTGAGTTTTGGTGCATACATCTCACGGGAAAGTTCTGGTTCAGAATCACTAGTCTGTGCTTTGCGATCCTCACTATCCCTATTTATATAGTCCACCAACATTCCCTCCAGCATGGTGTCCGGCTTCTTTAATATCTCATCCACACTGTACCTGTCCTTCTGGGCCAGGTGTGTCAGGAATGAGTAATAGTCCTTGTTGCCGTATATCTCCTTGCCGAATTTCACCTCCAGGATCCCGTTGAATTCCTTAAGGCTCAGGCGTCCCCACTTATTTATCTGGTCCAGAAGCTCATGGAACATCTTGGCGAAATTCGCACTGATCTGCTCATCAAGCAGCTCATCCTCATAACGGAAATCCGGATCCACAGCGTCCTTCTTAACCCTTGTGGTCTTCGCATTGTCCTCTGATTTCAGCGTGAGCATATGATCTATGGACGTCATGCTGAACGACTTCACTATCCTAGGCGCAAATAGAGGCGCCAATATGGTGAGCATCTTCTCAGGCTTGTCCTCCTTTATGATGGTCTGGAGCTGCCCTGCAAAATCAAATGCAGGACGCAGTTTCTGAAGCTTTGCCCTGTGTATGATATTGTCCGAAATGTTCTGAAGTTCCATGGTGCTGCTGATGAGGCTGCCATGCTTGATGATGGTTCTCTTGAGTTCCAGCTCCAGCTGGCTTATCTCCTCCATAACCGCAGTGTTGCCCCTGCCCATGTTGTCATAGCTCGCCTTGGTGATCGCTTTGTCCACCAGCGCCTTGTTCTTTGCAAACAGCTTCTGTTCATCGGCAAACCACTTTCCAACGGTCTTCATGTACCGTTCGTACTCCTCCGCCCCCTTGAACACATCTATGGACAGAAGATTTACTATGTCGTCCTTCTCACGGATGAGACGGTTCACCTCACTGTTTATACGGCGCACCACTTCGATACCACCGCGGAAATTCTCCCCGACTATCATCTTCTCCAGAAGAAGCTGCTGGACATTTATCTTGCTCTCATCCTTGATCTCCTTCGTGTCGAGATAGAATTCGATACCGTCAGCCGTGATAAAGTACAGAACCTTTCCGCCTGCTATATGGCTGTCGATCAGCTTCACTCGTCCCGTCTTCCTCTGTTTTTTCCCCGGATCGTAAAATGTAAACTCGAACGCCCGGCCATCATTCTTTATCTTGTCAAATATATACATTATCAGGTCAGCCCTGTCGGCTTCATCGATCTCCACGTCAAAATCCCTGTCAAGAAGCTGTCCCATGAATTCTTCGTATTCGTCATATGACACCTCGCGCTCATTGAAGCTGTTCTCCTGAATAAAAAAACGCAGAATCGCCATAGTTATATATCCCATGTCCAGCTCCGCATAGCGCCCTTCTTTATATTGGGCAAATGTCGTCTCAGCCAGAACAAAAAAAGGATAATACTTCCTGAGATTCTGCATTCTCGCATTGTGTTCTTCAATTATATCGTTTATCATCACATACTTAAGTGCCATATCTTCTCTCTGTACTTTCGTAAAAAATCTTTAGTCTTCAGTATAACACGACAGATATATTGACACAAATATTTTACTTATTTTATTCAATTATGCCAGCCACCGTCATCATAAATTTGGTCGCACTCTCGCTGTCCTGACCTTTATCATCAAGTCCTACATAATGAACTTCATAATCACTGCAGCTATCACTCAGCACAAACTGGATAAGGACACTGACTTCACCACCGCCATATCTGGCATTTCCATCGAACTCAACGACATTTCTGCCGTCGCTGGACGTGAACACCTGCCACTTCTCATCTGTGCAGTATCCATCCAGTCCATCGCCATACGTGATGTCATGGTCGTCAAATATTTTCTGCTCTTTTATATAAGTGATCCTTTCATCGTTCAGATCAGCCATTTTTTTGCCAATCTTTGCATCCCCTATTCCAAACACAGACAGTATGACAGTGAGCATAATCGCAAGCACCTTGAAGAAACGGTTCTCACGAAACCTCTCCCACTTCTTCACATTCAGCGCAAATGCAAATACACCTCCGGCTATCGCACCTCCGATATGGGCGTAGATATTCACATTCTCCTCGTTCGTGTATATAGCATAGATTATGACAAGTACGATAGTAATTATGAGAGTCTTACGGTTCGGCTTATTCGTACCTATAAATGTGAGAAAAAGCTCTGCACATATGATACCGAACACAGCACCTGAAGCGCCCACGGAAAAATGCATGTGACCGGGATCAGTCATATGATATGCATATATAGATACTATTCCAGCCGCTATTCCCGATGCAAAGTAAATGACAGTCATACGCAGGCTTCCGAGCCTTCTCTCAAGCGATCCGCCAAATAAATACAATGAAAACATATTTCCAAACAGATGTCCTATTCCCAGGTGAAGAAACATGGATGACAGGAATCTGCCATACTCTTTGTTAAGCTTTACATATTCATAGTTCAATCCGCCTGTATGCGCAAAATCGTCCACACCTATACACATGATCCACGCTATTACGTTTGCTATGATAAGAATAATCGTCACTATAGGAATATTCTTTTTTTCCCTCTGTGGCTGCACGTTTGCATATATCTGATCCGGATGTATCACATATGCAGTATCCATTTCTTCCGGATCTGTATACATTCCGCTGCCATAGCCGTGACCGCTATTTTCTTCCCCAAATCCATATTTGTATCTGTTTTCTCCCATATAAATAATTCTCCCTCTACTATTGGACACCAGCCATGCAAAATCACCTTTGGCAATGGCTGGCGCTGCATGTCAAGTTTTCATAGAAAACTTGACACATTCTTCTTTTATAAAGTATGTAACCCCTTATGTTTATATATTATTCCATATCGCCTGTCGGCTCAATGTATCTTTATTGCCAAAACCATCTATCCTGTCCATTTTTAACAGTAAGTCTTGCCCTTCTCTCTATTACAAGACTGCCTGGATAAAATGTACTGATATCTCTATTATAAAAGCTTTCATTTACGGCATGCTGTTCCTTACAAGGATCATATACTCTCCACTGTTTAGCAGACGGAGTCCAAAGTTCTGTCCAGCCATGCATCGTAAGCTCTCCATTATACCATGGCGGTATCAGACCGCAAGTCACTCTGGCTTCATATCCAAGGACAGTGGCAATGCATGCAAATGCCGAAGCATAACGATAGCAATTTGCTGTTCCGTTAGTCAGCGCATCTATTGCCAGCTCTCTGAACCTGTCTTCATATGACGGCTTTGTATAATCTCTCTGATAAGGGAATTTAGACAATTTATAATAACATACCTTGAGTTTTTCTTCACTGTTCATCCCTGATTTTGTGTTATTTATAACAAAGTCAACTGCCATCTGAATTTCCTTTGATGTAACCTTGCAGCCCGTCTCATCCACATAAAAATATCCAGATTGGCTGTTTCCTGCAATTCCATTTACAACCGCAATTCCAGCTGAGTTAAAGTAGTATGTCTTTGATCCTATCTTGTAGGATACAACCTTCATGAGCTCCCACTTATTCTTGTTATAGTTGTACTTTGTAAGTTTGCCAGACTTTGTATTGAATTTCACTGTCACATAGCCTTTTGAACCCACATACACCTTGTCTGCGCCCACGCTGTACCAGCCTGACTTCTGCAAAGCAACTGACTTTGCATTTACAAGATACAGCTTTCCGCCATCGAGCTTACATACTGCACTCTTTACAGCCGACCACCTGCCGCTCTTTCTGGCTGTGATCTTTCCTGTCTTTGTGTCCTTTGCGTATACTGCAACACCATTTGAGGCAAAGTAATATGTCTTTGTTCCTACCTTATATGAAGACTTCTTTAAGAGCTCCCACTTCTTAGCACTGTAGTTATACTTTGTGAGCTTGCCGCTCTTACCCGAGAACTTCATGATCACATAGCCCTTTGAGCCCACATATATCATGTCTGCTCCTGCGCTATACCAGCCAGCTTTCTTTACAACTACTGACTTTGAGTTTGTCAGGTATATCCTTCCATTCCTAAGCTTGCAGGTTGAGTTCTTTAGTGCTGTCCAGGCGCCGTTCTTATATGTGGTGTACTTTCCTGTCTTTGTACTATATGCATATACTGCCACGCCGTTTCCTGCGTAGTAGTACTCTGTTCCGTCTACAGTCTTCCACGCATTCTTGTTAAGCACCCACCTCAGAGTCTTGTAGTTGTATGTGCTGTACTTTCCGGATTTGCCACTGACATTTATCTTTGCTGTGACACAGCCCTTTGCACCCACATACACCTTTGTGCCTGATGCAAGCCTATACCAGCCAGATTCTGTAACTCTCTTTCCATCGCTTCCAAACAGGTAGATTATGTTTGTACTGACGGTTGACACATCATTTTTTACAAGTGTCATCTTTGAGTTCGCATACCTATAAAGCTTCTGTTCGCTGTTGTCGTACATCTTTGTTGCGATTCCATTTCCACAGAAGTAATATGTCCTGCCGTCAAATGTCTTGTACGCATTCTTCAGGACATTCCACTTTGATGCAGCATAGGTATAGTATTTTCTCACCTCGCCGGTCTTTACAAACTTTGCCGTGACGATACCGTTCTTTCCTATTATGTAGGTAGTACCTAAACTAGCGCTCTGAGTGCCTTCCTTCGTAACTATCACACCGTTTACATCAGCATAGTAAAGCTTTTTGTCCTTAAGCTCTATAACATTTTTTGTATATCTTGCAAATTCTTTCTTTGCAGCGTCATATGCGCTGATGTATGTCTCGCCATCACTCACTTCTGCTTTGTATATGATTCTGCTCTCACTGTCCAGCTTGACCGTCAGATTGTTGTTTCCCTGAACATCAACCCAGCCTGTCTTTGCAACCTTTTCACCGCCGACATAGTAGTAGAAGTATCCATCATCTGCCTGATATATACCATCTGCGTCACCAGGTGTTGCAGCTGCTGCAATATCCGCACCACGGCTTTCTGATGCCTGCACATCTATATTTGCGGGCATTACGGTTGCAAGTATCAGTGCAAGTGCAAGTACCAGTGCAAATATTCTGTAATGTGTGTAATTTACCTTCTTCATAAAGTCCCTCCTCGTTAATAATATATACTGTTTAAGAAAAGTAAAATAAATGTAATAACACATGCAAAGAGTAACACCATGTTGTTATGTATTCAAGAGTTTTCCCTGTCCTCCACACCATTTCCCAAACCTCACCCCTCTCTCCTTTGCCACAGCGATTCCTTTCTGGTTTATGGCACACACCTGTCAAACATACTTCCTAAAACGAAAAAAGCACCAACAGATCAGCCCGATCCACCAGTGCTTTAGTCTACCTATACATTTTATATTTTAAAAATCCTCATATTCCACAGTGCCATCGCTGTAGGTTATGGTATACCATCCATGTCCGGAACCATCGCAGTCATAATTCTTCTGTTTGCTGACTACAGTTCTGCCAGGACCTGTTTCCTGCGAATCAGCCACCCGCTGCTTAGTTCCTCTGGTAATTACTTCATTCACAGGCTCCTTAGTAACCTTTTCACTTACCAGCTTCCTTGAAGACTCCCTGCCATCTACATATGTCACATCATATGTCAGCTCTTTTTCACCATCAGATCCCTCCTGACTCACAGAACTTTCATCCTCATACATAGAATCTGAATACTCTGTTTTCGTCTCATATGCTATCGGCTCTGTCTCCGTAACCTTCTTGACATTTACCCGCTCTATGACAAGCTTGTCATTTGCCGAAAGGGAAGCGTCAACCGCTTTGCTGAGTCTGTCCTTTTCACCCACAGTGACATTCTGCTCGTCAAGAAGCTCCGACACAGTTTTTGCGGATGTCACAACCTTTGTCTTCTCACCGTCAACTGTGAGCTCCACTTCTATCTTATGAACAATATCTATGTTCATTCCGTCTGTAAGGTATGCCTGCAGATCATGGTTGATCTCATCATACTCACCCAATGTTATTCCTTCCTGACTGAGAACATCA
This sequence comes from uncultured Coprococcus sp., assembly GCA_900548215.1. Classification (GTDB taxonomy): domain Bacteria; phylum Bacillota; class Clostridia; order Lachnospirales; family Lachnospiraceae; genus Coprococcus. The sequence goes on from URJI01000025.1 coordinate 12,069, forward strand.
GAAACTGTTCCACCCATTATGGAAATATTTATGGAATTCTCTCCGCCCTCGGTAATTGTAATATTATTCTTTCTTGATATGATTATCTCTGTTCCAGGTTCCGTCACTGTCTCTGTGACAGCAGGTATGACCTCATCATCTGATGTCACTTTAAGTTCAGCCTCGTTCAGAATATTCCCAACAGTACTGCTCTTTTCCACATTGACCACAGTTGTAACCCGGCCATCCCTGATGTGAACCTCCATATTGTTATTATCGCCGCAGCCCGCAAGCAATACCAGAGGCAGGACGCACAACACATATTTTATCTTTTTCATTATATTTTATCCCTCTTTTTTAGCACCATCCATGCCAACAGCAGATGACTGGCACTATACTTTATGTTAATTGAGTGTCTCCACCGTAGTGAGATCAACCGCCTGCTTTGCCACAAAAGAATCTCCTGCGCTGCCACTGACATAGACCTTAACGGTTATATTGTCTGAGCTCACTGATGTCTTGTCGAGATAGAGTCTGTATCCACTGTCTGTACTGTCATCTGTTATTCCAAATGCTTCATAGTACTTTGTGTCTCCACCATCGTCAACGCCCACATAGATAACTGCGTCATCACTCAGCTTGTCACTATCTGCTATTCCGTCTATCTGCCAGAAGCTGACATTACTCTCGGCCTCTTTGACAGAAACCGTAGTATTTCCATCCTCGGCCTGCAACGCATCAAATCTTGCGGCATCTTCGTCAGAAAGCTCCGGTCCCTGGAACACCGCCGGATCAGACGCAAATTCCTTGATATTTCTCTGAACCTTCTCAATGGCCACAATGTCCGGCTTGTCATCTGCCATGTCGCTGCTTATATTGTAAGGAATGTTCTTGGAAAATTCCGCCTTGCCAAATGCATTTGCCATATATGGAAGGAGCGTATTGCCAAATGAATCCCTGTACATGAGAAGACTGCCCTCTGCACTGTCATTTGCTGTTTCTATCTCTGACTCCTCCACACTCCTTGTGTCTGTAATGTATGTGTACTTCCATGTGCTGTCGTCAAGGTACATATCCCACTCCGGCTGGCTGCTGATTGGATATGTCATGGAGTTCAGATCTCCTATGTAATCCTTCTTTCTCGTAAATTCAGCAGTCTCATAACTGTCGTGGGAAACTCCTACCTGATCCAGAATACTGTTATATGCAAGAAGCGCACCCATATTGTTCCAATGCGAGTCTCTCTTCTGATACATCACATCGCTCTGATCCAAAAGTTCTGCATACAGATCCGCATAGTTCACTTCCGCATCCGCAAACGCCTCGGCCATCCTCTCCATATCAGAACCGTCACTGACCTTATAGTTGTCATAGTATGGCATATGCTCTCCATACAGACTGTTCTTGTTTGGCGGGACCGCCAGCACGAACTTTGCACCCTGGGACTTTACATAATCCTGCAGAAGCTTCATGTTGTGAACACAGTTATTTATAGTTCTGCCGCTCATTCTGTTCTGGCCCAGATAATTGTCCAGGGTGGCGGTATAGTAAAGCCATCCATCCGTTCCAACCAGAACCGTATCAATATTTGACTCTTTGAACAGACCGCTCTGAATCCTGGAATCTACATCCACCAAATAATTTCTGAATGCAAAGTGGTCGTTGAAATATGTTCCAAGATCAGTCAGGTAATCCCTGTTTATCTGCCCATTTTCTTTTATCTCAGGCATCTCTGCCATTCTCTTATTCTCTGTTGTCGTATCCGTCTTAAAAAAAGCCATTCCGGCAAATGGAACTGCCATGACAGCAACGGTCAGGACAACATATATAATCTTACCAGTTTTCTTCATCATATCTCCTTATGTGCCGAATATCAGCCGTCCAGGACACACATCTATGTCCTGCCGCATGGCTAGAATCTAAAGTAAATAAACGGATTGTAGGTATTTCCGGAAAGTCTGAGCATACACCACAGGATCAGTACAAATGACACTGTATATGCCACTGTCTCACCAGCTTTTCTGCTGCTCTCGCTCTTCATGATCTTCCCGGCCGCTGCAAGTTTTTCATATACCATAGGTATCGGCGCCGCAAGAAGTATTCCCGCTATAAGCATCACTATGCTGTATGGGGTGAGCACCTGCCACACAAGGCTGACTGACTGTGCTGAGAAATCAAAGCCCGTGAACATTCTTGCTATCATATCAATTGCCTGTCCCATATCGTCCGCCCTGAATATGACAAATCCTATGCAGACGACGAGCACGCAGTATATGTGTCCGAGAACCTTCGGCAGCTTCTTAATCTTTGGTATGTAATCCTCAAGCAGGAGAAAGAAACCATGATACAGTCCCCACACGACAAATGTCCAGTTTGCGCCGTGCCAGAGACCCGTGGTAAAGAACACGATTATCTTGTTTATACTGGTTCTGGCCTTGCCCTTTCTGTTTCCTCCAAGTGGAATATAAAGGTACTCTTTGAACCATGTGGACAGGGATATGTGCCATCTTCTCCAGAATTCCTTGATGCTGAGAGAGCCATAAGGATGGTCAAAGTTCTCAGCAAAATGGAATCCGAACATTCTTCCGAGTCCTATGGCCATATCACTGTAACCGCTAAAATCAAAATATATCTGGAGCATGTATGCGATAGCCGCTATCCATGCGCTGATAACATTTATGTCGGACATATCCGATGTAAATAATATATCTGCCACCTTTCCAGCCGCATTTGCAATGAGGACCTTCTTGCCAAGGCCGAAGATAAATCTTCTGATACCGAGGGCAGTGTCGTCAAATGTCTGCTTTCTGTCGGAAAGAGCCTTGCACACATCATGATATTTGATGATAGGGCCGGCTATGAGCTGTGGGAAGAATGAGATATACAGAAGCAGCTTGAACGGATCCTTCTGTGCCTCACAATCCCCTCTGTATACATCTATTACATAAGATAATGCCTGGAATGTGAAGAATGATATTCCTATAGGCAGTGTTATCTGCGGCAGAGGAATATCTGTCTTACATATGTCGTTTATCGTTCCGATAAAGAAGTCTGCATATTTGAATACAGCGAGCACGCCGAGGTTTGCCACTATATCCAGGACCATAACTGCCTTCTTCGCTACCGGTTTCTGTTCTGACCTGCCAATGATCATGGCGAGAACATAATTGACCAGTACGCTGCCCAGCATAAGGAGAACATACACAGGTTCTCCATATGCGTAAAACAGCAGACTGGCTATTATCAGAAGTGCATTCTTCACCATAAGGCCTGGCACTATAGAATAAAGCACCAGGACCACCGGGAGAAATACACATAAAAATTCAAGTGAACTGAATACCATTAGTGGTCACCTAACTCGGAGTCGGCAAGCCATCTCCAATTTACCTTCCCATTTTTTACTGTAAGTCGTGCTCTAGGTCCAATGATACGATGTGTAGGATAATAATTTCGCATAAGTACGTGGTAGTAATCTCTGGCAGGCCAGTTTCTCTGCATACTTACATCGTATACTACCCACTCATTATCTTCAGGTCTCCAAAGCTCTGTCCATCCATGTATAGTGAATCCATCACCTTGAAGATTTGTCACCTGTCCACAGGTTACTCTTGCCTTGTATCCAAGGACTGTTGCCACAGTTGCAAATGTTGCTGCACATCTGTAGCAGTTTCCATGATTGTTCGTAAGCATATCTATACAATAGTATGTGAACCTTGAGGCATCTGTCGGAACTACATAGTCTCTCAGATAAGGATAATTTCTTGACAGATATACAAAACATGCATAAAGCTTCTCTTCATTTGTCATGCTGTCATCTGTGTGCTGTCTTACAAAATCAACTGCCATCTGGATCTCTGTCGATGTAGATTTGCATCCTGTCTCGTCCACATAGAAATATCCTTTTTTGTCATTTCCAACTATCCTGTTCTTTGCCATCACTCCCTTGGAATCGAAGTAATAAACCTTTGAACCGATCTTGTATGATATAACCTTTACAACTTCCCACTTCTTCTTGCTGTAGTTGTACTTTGTGAGCTTGCCTGACTTTGTGGAGAACTTCATCGTAACATAGCCCTTAGCACTCACATACACCTGATCTGTGCTGTTTATTCCATACCAGCCTGACTTCTTCACAATCACTGACTTGGAGCCACACAGATATATTCTGCCATCTCTGAGCTTGCATGTATTGTTCTTTACAAAATTCCACTTGCCATTCTTGTATGACACGAACTTGCCACTGGCTGTGTTGTACATATATACAGCAATGCCGTGGCTTGCAAAATAGTAATCGACTCCGCCTATCTTGATCCATGTACTCGTCTTTGCCACCCACTTCTTCTTGCTGTAGCTATATACATAGTATCTTCTTGACTTGCCGCTTGCAGGCATCTTGGCTGTCACATATCCCTTGCTGTTCACATACACCTTTGTTCCTGACGCTGTATTGTACCAGCCGGCCTTTGTAACCTTCTGTCCTTTGCTGTTGAAAAAATATATGATATTGCCCTGAATTGTAGATATGCCGTTCTTTACAAGCGCCATCTTTGATGTGCGGAACTTGTAAAGCTGACTAGTGCCCTTGTTGTACATCATTGTAGCAGCGCCGTTCTTCGCATTGAAGTAATATGTCACGCCGTTTACTGTTATGTAAGCGTTCTTCTTCATCTGCCACTTATTTGCTGAATATGTATAATATCTTCTGATCTCGCCCTTTTTTACAAATCTGGCTGTCACGATTCCGCCAGCTCCAAGGATATAGGTTGTGCCCTTGCCATCGCTGACATTTCCTGATTTTGTTGCTATCAGGCCTTTCGCTCCTGCGTAGTGGAGCTTCCTGTCAGCCATCACAACTGACTTCTTCTCATATGCCGCGAACTTCTTCTGATCCGCATCATACTGACTGATATATGTTCTAGTGCCGCTCTTTGCCACTTTGAACTGTACTCTGTGCTTGTTGTCTAGCTTTACTGTCAGTTTCTTTGTGACTGTAACCCAACCTGTGCCTGTTACGATCTCACCATTCTTATAATAATAGTAATAACCATCACTTTTCCTGTAGAGTCCATCTGCATCTCCCTGAGTTGCCACTGCTGCTGCGGTTCCATAGGAGTCATCTGCCGCTTTTACCGTAAGGCCAGAAGGCAGGATCGTTGTAAATGCGACCGCAAATGCCAGTATCAATGCTAGCAATCTGATTTTCTTGTCTCTTGTCTCTCTCATAACTTTTCCCTCCGTAAAATATTAAGAAACTTATAGAAAAATTTCTTCTTTTATAGAATAATATCTCATTATATTTTGTCAATAAAATTTAAGTATTTCAATAATTTTTGTGCATGTTGTGCAAAGCATAGTTTTAATCTATCTTTAATATTCCTCTACGGCTCTGATTATCGCCTCTCGTCCATCCAAAGAATTATCAGTCATTCTTTTAAGTCCATGTTCCGTGTCGAGATAGTATGAATAAGCCTGATCCGAATCACCTGTTCCAAAGTTCTCTTTTGTCAGGCTGGTGCTGCATTTGTCAAGCAATGCCTCCACATCCGCATAGCTCACACTGCCCATATTGCTTATCACCTTGGGATTTCCATCCGAATCCAGTTCATAGTCAAGCTTTACATCCATCAGCTTATCAAGCGACTCCCCTGTAAATGAGTATATGCGCAGGCCACAGCCCATTCCTACAGAACCATTTGTAGTCTGCTGGACCACATATCCATTGTAGGTATATACACTTTCAAACGCACCTATGATAGAATCCATTTTTATCAGCTTGCCGTTCTTGTATGTATATGTATGGACTTCCATAGGCCCCGTTGATGCTGACGTGGAATAGCCGGTCATCAACTCAGGAATCCCATCACCGTCTATATCATACAGATAACCTGTGGTTCCCATAGTGGGATCATCTGTTGATTTTCCCACACTGTACATCTCATTTATATATGCCTTCTTCCAGGCCTCTTTGACGCTGCTCACATCCGTAGATATATCATTTGCATCTCTGTCTGAATCTATGTACTGGAAGTCATCAAGGAATGACGTGACTATCTCATCACATTTAGACTTATCCTTTGTACTGTAGTTGATAAATATTCCAAGCCTTGAGGTCTTATCGCGGCTCTGAAGCACCACCTTGTCGTAGTACACCCGATCATGATTATCGCCATAATACCCGCTGTCCACAGAGTATTCATCACCGCTGTCCGTATAAACCGATTCTACATTGTCAGTGGAATTAACGCCTCCTGGCCTGTGTTGCATATAATCTGGCACATCCTGAGTGTACTCTCTCACTTCTATATTCATATCAAGAGATGCGTTTTTTAGCTGAAACCATGAGCCTCCCTGGACACCATATGTGACCATGAATCCGTCAGGGACAGTGAACTTGTTGCCATTGGTTGTAACATATTCAGTTGCGCTTGCACTGCCGCCGCTTCCTATGTTGTTGTCCATGAGTTCCCCGGTGGTGGCTTCTGTGGTGGCCTCGGTCTCTGTCTTATTGTGCCTTTCTGTAATCACTTCCCTTGTTACCGAATCTTTTTTACCCTTTGAGCTGCCCTCCGCATTCATTGCAGAAACATCTATAGGCAGACATACTCCATAACCTGGCATAGATGGATATAACTCAATCGGATCATCAGCGGAGTCCATAATTATATATATAATGGCTTTTCCTTCTGAAGATTTTTTTATACCATAATCACAATACGATGTACCCAAAAGGGTGTAGCCAGGATATTTTTCCGTATCTATACCACTTTCTTCAATAATTCCATTCAATTCCACTATATCCCAGCTTAAATTACCGTCTTCCAATGTATAAGTGTCTAATAGATCACGGTAATCCGCATCATTGTTTATTACATATCCTCTTAAGCTTTCCATCAACTTCAAATACTCATTTATTCCCGTGAGGTCTTTCTCAAGCTCAGTACCCGTAACAATTTTGCCCTCATATGAACTCTGCCATATATTTTCAGAATACCACGTAAATATACCCCATATAATATCCATACATTCTTCCGAATCCTTCAGATCAGACCACTTATTATAATATTGTTCTGACTTTAACGAATACCCCGTAACAGGTCTTCCTGCAATTTCTGACTTTATCTGAATTTCATCATCTGGAGTGCTCTTTAATACGATAGTCTTATCAAACTGGCGTATATTCTGGGCATAATCTCCAATATACCTGCAAAGATATTTCAAAACCCAGCTATTTCCTTTTAGTGAGTCGTCATCATACTTTTCACGGACTGTCTCATCACCCATAACATATTCTTCATCATAATAATCCCATATATCCGCTGGATAGAGTGATAGCTTTTCGTCTACATATGCGTATTCCACATCATTTACATATATTTCTATCTCCTGCATCTTAAAAAACGTAATGTCATAATATTTGTCGTCTGGCTCACGCCCAAGTTTTTTCTTCAAGAGCTCATACGCTTCATCCATATATGATGCAATCAAATGATTGTCCGCCTTATAATATGCTTTCGAGATAGCTACATCCACTTGATTTTTTATGTCACTTTCTGCCATAGTTTCAAGCCATCCGGTAAATTTGTCACCACAAAGGTTATCCTCCACATTTGGCATATCTATTTCTTCAAATCTTTTATTTATTACGTAATCTACGGTGAATATATTTTCTTCATCTTTGGAATTATTAAAGATATTTTCAAATTTATCATCTACACAGGCTCCATCATCTAATGAAACATAAAATGTCGTGACATTATCTAAATCCTCATTATCTTCATCATAATATTCACCAAATCCCTGAATACTCTTATCTGTTATATACAATTTATTATCCAGATACATCTCTACCAGGCAGTTGCATCTGACATTTTTTTTGACCGCCAGCTTCTCGACAGTTGCTCCGCATTTATAAAAATAAATATCATACTTTGGAACAACATCTCCATAATCTGACTTTGCGTATCCAAGGAAATCTGCAATAGTCATAATCCATTGTCCATCGCAATACTCCATGTTAGCACTGCAATCCAGATAAGGAGCGGTGTCTATACTTATAGTTTTTTCTTCATCACTATCAATATCTATATCTACAAAGTGTTCTGCATCTCCAGTATGTTCTTCATAGAATTGATCATAAAACTTTGATATCATGTCCATATCTACCGAATTGGAGCTTTTCTTATCTTCTATCTTTAATACACTATCACATCCTGTGAGACCAAGAGCCATAACTCCGGCCATCATGAATGTCACAATCCTCTTTCTCAATTTTCACTTCCTCCTCTACCACATCAGCCATAATGTTGCCACAGGCAATGACTAACCTTCGGGCTTCCCGTATTTTAATATTGCCGCCGATCTTTAAGGCCGGCGGCAGTTTGTCATAAATTACTCACATCTCAATAGTTTTCTATCATCTGCTTCAGCTCTGGCCCGGACTCAAATAGAGACCAGACGTCTATATAATCTCCAGATGTATCTATATGCCAGTAACCGTTTTCATTTAAAGGTTTTATAAGTTTAGCACCATACTCAGCAACTGCACTCTCAGCTTCACCGCTATAAAGTTCCTCTGGACTGTAAGTTTCACTGACAATGGTTTGTATGGATCCGTAAGACACTTTGCTTATCTCAATATGCAGATCATCCGACATTATATCCTCATTTCCCTTTGTCAGCAGATAGCCATTACCTGCATAGATTTGAAAGGCAGTTCCACCAAACCCTCCGAGATCTACCATCTTTGCATTACAGCATGTATACACAGACACTCCCATTTCCAGCGCACCTGTAAAATATGTAATAAACAACTCAGGAATTCCGTTTCCATCCACATCATACAGTGTCCCTTGTATATCTGAGTCCTGCATCATCAGCTCGTCCGTCCACTCATTCAGATATATCTCTTTCCAGTCTCTGTCCGTCAGGAAGCGTACACCACCGCTCTCCAACTCCCGGAGCTCTTCCGGAAGTTTCGGCTTTTGAGGTTCGGCATTCTCGGATGTTGTTTCTCCTGTGGTATCCTCTGCTGCCCTCCTGCCTATGTCAGAGCCAAATGATCCGGCAGTTTTGTCCTTGCCGGATGCGGACTTGTCTGATTCTTTTTCCGTTGCCGTCTCTGACATGGCTTCTGTCTCTGATTCAGTATCAACCTCTGTCTCCACTTCAGCTTTCTCCGCAGAAATGCTCTCTGTTTTAGGTTCGACTTTTTGCCCCTTCAGCCTGAACATGCCACAGCCTGAGAGCACACACATCATGGAACATACCACAGTCAGACTACACAGCTTTCTGCCTATCATTTGCCATCCACACTTCTTGTACATTTGCTTCCTCCTAAGCCTCGCCATGCTCAACTAATATTCTTCGATAACTCTGGCTATCTCCATCTGGTTAAATATCTTGTATCCCGGCATCTCCGATAACTTTGATGTATCAAGATCTATTGAATATATATTTCTATCTGCGCTGTGCTCATCACCTGTTACCTGCAGTCTGGTTCCGCATTTAGCAAGTACCTTCTCCAGATCATCATAATTTGATATACCCGCAGAATAGCTTATTATCTCAGGATTTCCATATTCATCAAGATTACCATTAAAATATATATCCGCTATCTCGTACATATCACTGCCAGTAAACTGATGTATGAGAAGATTTCTGTCATGGCCATAATAAGAGCCGAACGCTATTATATATTCACCATATATGTATATAGTAGAACTATTATTTGCGACAGTATCCATCTTTATCAGTTTTCCATCCTTGTATGAGTATGTATGAGGCTCCATTTCATAACCCCCGTCTACTCCCTGAAAAGCAAATAACTCAGGTGTGCCGTCGCCATCCATATCATACAGATATGCGCTCGTCGCCGGGACGGAGTATGAACGTTTCTTCTCTCCCTGTGGCTCGTTGCTCATCTCTTCCAGATATGCTTTCTTCCAGCCATCCTTCATTTTGCTCGTATCAGGGGTCAGATCCACATCATAGGTATCATATACTGCATAGTCAAAATCATTGAGGAAATCCGTAACTACCTGATCGCATTCCTGTTTATGTGCCAGCCCATAATGAAAATCTATCTCGCTTATATAGCCATTGTCTTTGCTAAGGGCGGTTTTCTTGTAATAATAAACCCTGTCATGATTTTCGCCATAGTATCCGCTATCCACACAATACCCTTCACCGGAATCTGAATAGATGGACTGTATATTCTCATCTGCGAATAAGGTAGGGGTCGCCGTCAGTTCTTCATTTCTTGACGAATGCCAATATTCCATCATGTCTATACTCATATCCAATGATTTGTTTTCCAGAGTGAATTGAAAACCTCCATCCATTCCGTTCACGACCTCAAAGCCATCAGGCACATGAAATTCGCATCCGGACTCGGTCTCCAGCCAGGTTTTGTCTGCGGAGCCGCCGCTTTCGAGGTGGCCGCCCACCAAACTTTCTGTTTCAGTCTCGGTTGACACCTCCGTTGTCACTTCGGTTTCTGATTCTGTAATAGCTTCCGTCGTAACCTCCGTTGTTATATCTTCAGACTGATCTCTGGCTTTGGTATCTTCCTGGGCCTCAGTAGTTATATCAGGCTCAAAATCATCTTTTTTAAATTGCGTCATATTATTACAGCCGGTGAGACCGAGGGTCATGACCCCGGCCATCACACATGCCATGATGCTCTTTTTCAAGTTTCATCCTCCTGTCTCCTAAGCCGTCAGATAATTATCGAACTCTGTATACGGCCTTTGTCGTCATTCCGGCATTTTTCATGAGCTGCTTATATTTTGCAAGCTTTGCCTTTGGCACTACCACAACCGGCTTTGCTGCAATCCTTGTAAATGTCTCCTTGCCTATCAGCTTTATGGAGCTTGACAGAACTGAGATGCTTGCCAGCTTGCTGCATCCGTAGAATGTCTTACCGCCTATAGCTGTGACGCCTCTTCCGATGATGATTGAAGCGATCGACTTACATCCGTAGAACGCATTTGAACCTATGGCCTTTATGCCGTTTCCAATGACAACCTTTTTCAGATATGTGTATCCTGAGAATGCACCTACATTTACCATTGTCACGTTGTATGTGATTCCACCAATCTTCACTGCACTAGGCACTGAGAGTGATGTAAATGTCCTGTCTGTCTTTGCCTTCACTGTTCCCATGATGGCTACAGTTCCCTTGCCGTTTGTCGCAGCATTTGTCACCTTGTACTTCATAGTTCCAACGGTGTATGTGCTGCCCTTCAGGATAAGAATGTTGAAAGTCTTTACAACAGTTCCTGTATAGTTGCCCTTTCCGGCGATCGTTATCTCCGCGGTTCCAGGATTCAGGTTGTTCTTATATGCAACTGTATAGTCAGTTCCAGGTGTAAGTGTTCTGCCACCGGCCTGAACTGCAAGCTTACTCATGACAATCTTCTTGCCTGTGTATCTTGTGTTGTGTATACCTGTCACTGTTATGTTCTCATCTGACATTTCGATCTGAACCACATTGAATGTTCTCGTCAAATGTCCGATATACTGACCCTTGAAGTTGATATCCATTGTTGCCGTACCGATTTCGGTATTGCTGCTGTATGAAACTTCATAATCACTGTCTTCTTTAAGTGTCATACCATTTACAGTGATCTCCATATCCGGCTGTGTGATTTCAGATCCTGTATAAGAAAGATCCTTGATACCGTCTACTGTTGGAATAAAGTATTTTCTTGATGTGTCAATTGTCACACCAGGTGTATCTTCAAATACACATTCACCAAAATTGTCGATGGTGTCTGGTATTGTCATGTCTTTGAGTTTTGGACAACAGCTAAATGCATATCCGCCCAGAGTTGTAACACTGTCCGGAATGTTGGAGTCCGTAAGTTCCGGACACTCATAAAATGCTGCCTCACCTATTGACTTAAGTCCATCCGGAAGCATAGCTTTCTCAAGATTCTGGCATTCTCCAAATGCCCAATCGTCAATCTCTGTCACTCCTGCCGGAATAACAGCTTCCTTAAGAGCCGTACCCGAGAAAGCAGAATAGCCTATTCTTGTCACACTGTCCGGTATATCGAAATCTGATAACTGACCGCAATTATTGAACATCCAATCGTCTATAGCGGTTAGATTACCTGTGATCTTTGCCGTCTTAAGTGATGTACAGCCATTAAATGTAATTCCATATCCTGCAGGAATTGTTGCACTTACAAGATTTGCCATATGACTAAATGCAAGTTTGTCTATAGTCTCTACCGACTCAGGCACAACCAGCGATGTGATTCCACTGTTGTAAAATGCTGCCTCACCAATGGACTTAATTCCATCCGGAATAGTAAAATCCTTTAAACTTGTACAATCTGCAAATGCATATTTTCCTATCTCTGTTACCGTGTCAGGAAGTTCAATCGACACAAGCGAACTGCACTTTCTAAACATGGAATCGTCTATTGCGGTTGGATTACCTGTGATCTTTGCTGTCTTAAGTGATGTATAGCCATTAAATGTAATTCCATATCCCGCAGGAATTGTTGCACTTACAAGATTTGCCATATGACTAAATGCAAGTTTGTCTATAGTCTCTACCGACTCAGGCACAACCAGCGATGTGATTCCACTGTTGTAAAATGCTGCCTCACCAATGGACTTAATTCCATCCGGAATAGTAAAATCCTTTAAACTTGTACAATCTGCAAATGCCCAATCGTCAATCTCTGTCACACTTGCCGGAATAACAGCTTCCTTAAGAGCCGTATTATAAAAAGCAGCATAGCCTATTTTTTTCACGCTGCCTGGTATCTCAAAATCTGTCAACTGACTACACTCATAAAACATATAATTGTCTATAACTGTTGGATTACCTGTAATCTTTGCCGTCTTAAGGTTTTTACAGTCGCTAAATGTAATTCCACATCCTGCAGGGAATGTCGCATTTGTAAGATTTGCCATATGACTAAATGCAAGTTTGTCTATAGTCTCTACCGACTCAGGCACAACCAGCGATGTGATTCCACTGTTGTAAAATGCTGCCTCACCAATGGACTTAATTCCATCCGGAATAGTAAAATCCTTTAAACTTGTGCAATCTGCAAACGCAAAGGCGCCTATCTCTGTTACCGTATCCGGCAGGTCAATTGTCTTAAGATTTGTACATTCACTAAAACTTGCATTTGATATAATCTTAAGATTAGCAGGAAGCTTGACTTCCTCAAGTGCTGATACACTCCTGCAAAAAGCTCTTGGAATACTTGTCAGAGAATCTGGGAAAACCACTTTCTTCAGCTTTTTCTTCTCATTTAATGCGTCTTTATCAGGAAGCTCAGTACTTCCGTCATCAACTATAACCAGTGTCTCAAGATCGTCGCTCCTCTGCAGGTTTGCCAGTGTAACCATTGAAATTGGCAATTCGGCTGTTATCACCTTTTCGCAGCCAACCAAAGCAATATCACTTGCTTCCTTTACAGTTCCTGGTATTTTTATTTCAGTAACATTTGTGCACTCGTAAAATGCAGATCTATCGATTTTCTCCACCGTGTCAGGAATAATTATCTTTTTCAGGCTCGAACAACGGAAAAAAACGCCTTCTTCCAATTCCTTTAATGATGAAGGAATATCAAATCCAGTCAGCTTCTCACAGTATGCAAATGAATACTGCCCTATCTTTGTAAGCTTACTATTTGCTGTATCAAGACTGACCGTTTTGAGATTTGTACACTGATAAAATGTATTCTCTGTCATCTCCTCAAGAGATGACGGAAGTACAACAGTTGTAAGGGCCGTACACCCATGGAATGCGTGGTACTCGATCAGCCTGACGCCTTCCGGAACAGTTACCTTTTTTACCGTTTCCTTGCCGGAAAATGTTCCATGGAGTGTAGTGACCGGCTTTCCTTTTATCTCGGATGGTACTGTTACATCCGTGTCTGAACCAACGTAACTATAGATGGTGACTTCCGGGTTATCGCTTTCACCTTCTACCCTATAAAGGAAATCTCCGTCCTTCTCCACCACAATACCGTCGTCGGCTCTCGCCTGAATCGGGATACACATGAATATCGCCAGTACCAGCAGTATTCCCAGGATCCCCTTTTGCATTAATTTTTTCATAAACTCTCCTTTCCTTTGTCGCCCCTCCCCTTATGGTCGGCAGCATTTTTTTCCTACATTATTCTGGTTCTGACACTTCAAATAAGTATTACTTCCGGCTGGCGGTTCTCCCTCAATGTATACTTTTTTAGATTCAAAACTTTTACCAATTACCGTGTGTATTTATGTACAAAATGTCGAAAAAACTTGAATATAGAACCCCTGGGTGCTACACTTTGCTTGTATTATTTTGAGTTCTGCAAAATCTGAAAAAGTATACTTATTCAGATTCATTCTATTCCTTCATATTGTCTTCATATCTCCGCACCTTACTGTAAAATGTTTTTGGATTCAGCCCGCATTTTTTCGCTGCCTCACCCATCAGCAATTCACCTTTTCTCCAACGTTTCATCATCTCCTCAAAGTTGTCCGGCAAAGGGATTGGTGGTCTGCCAAATTTCACACCTCTGCTTTTTGCCGCTGCAATTCCCTCCGCCTGCCTCTGCCTTATCTCCGTCCTCTCATTTTCCGACACAAAACTTAGCAGTGTGAGTACAAGATCACTTATAAGCATCCCCAAAAGTCCATCCTTCTGTGTCGTGTCCAGTATCGGCATGTCTATCACGACTATATCTGCCTTCTTCACCTTTGTTATCTCCCGCCATTGCTGCTGTAGTTCTTCATAGTTCCGCCCCAGCCGGTCAAGAGATTTTATATAAAGCACATCTCCCTCCCTCAACCTCCCCATAAGTTTCTTGTACATCGGCCGGTCAAAATTCTTCCCCGAAACCTTGTCGACATATATATCCTTCCTCGATATCCCCGCAGCCATCATAGCCACTATCTGCCGATCCTCATTCTGATCCTTCGTCGATACCCTCGCATACCCGTATTTTCTTTGTTTCATGTGTAGTCCTCCTGTTTTTCTAATTCACCACCAATGGGGTCAGGCCCTGCACCTACAAGCCCTGCACCTATGGAGTCAGACCCCTTGGTATTTGCAGCTTAAAAAGTAAACTCCAATGAAAGGGCCTGACCCCATTGTTCCTCGTCTGTTGCATTTTATTCAATTTCTGCAATAAAAAAAGCACCGGCGGATCTTCCTGATCCACCAGTGCTTCAATCTACCAAATATTCTATTTGCCTGTGCTACTTTGCTATAAATTCTGCATCCTCCATAAGTGCCCAGGAAGTCACATCTTCTGCATCAGCCACCATGCCGCCGAGTCCGAAGTCCGCATAGAATGCGTTTTCATCCTCATTATATCCACCTACGAGCCAGCCATCAGGGGCGTCGCCATCCGTCTTTGTAACAATAAAACATATGTCGCCATCCTCCGGATAGCCCTCATCGCTTACGCTGTGCCATTTTCTTACTCTTATCTCCATGTAATCCTCCATTTCCATATTATTCTGACCCAATAATATGGAATCAACCTACTGTTTGCAAGAAACCTCTAGTCAAATACCCTCTTCAGCACCTCGTCCTCGTACAGCACTTTCTTAGCCAGCTCTCTGTACTTCTCCTCATGAAGGTAAGTATGCCTGTGAGGTTTGATCTGTGGCGCCATATCTATAGCCTTTGCAAAATCCTCCCTTTTCAGATCCAATGTGGCTACATAATCCCAGAATCCGGTCTTCTCAAATATAGCATTTACCCTGACATATCTGTGATCCTGAACAACCGCCATTATATAGGTAGCTATTCCCACCTGAATTCCATGGAGCTGAGGCTGTTCAAGCATCTTGTCAAGTGCATGTGAGATGAGATGTTCACTTCCGGATGTCGGTGTGCTTCCTCCTGCAATCTCATTTGCTACGCCGCTCATGGCCAGCGAATCCAGAAGCTCCTTCAGGAACAGATCATCCTTTATAGTCTCAAATGGCGTTCTGACAAAGCTGTTCACGGCTTTCTTCGCTATCATAACCGCAAAATCATTCATCTCCGAGTATCCCAGCTCGGACTCGAACAGCCAGTCATACAGTGAGGTGATCTTTGACACCATGTCTCCAATTCCAGAATACAGGAATCTTTCAGGTGCGGACTTGATGATCTCCGTATCTGCGATTATTCCATATGCCATCCTAGCTGGAACTGATGTACGACGTCCATTTACCATCAGGGATGCGCTTGCGCTTGAAAATCCATCAGATGACGCCGATGTAGGGATGCTTATGAACGGAAGCTTTCGCAGGTAAGCAGCATACTTTGCCACGTCTATAACCTTTCCTCCACCTATGCCCACTATCACCTGAGCCTTTGCATCTATGTCAAATGCAAGACGTATTATATCTTCTATATTAGTAGAATCCAGTTCTCTATACTCGACAACGGCCACATTCTCCTGTTTAAGTGAATCCATGACCTGCTGCCCGAACATGTCTATAAGTCCATTTCCAAAATATATAACGGCATTCTTCATGCCTGAGCCCGCTATATATTTTCCCAGATTGGCCAGTGTCCCCTTGCCTATCTTAAGTATTGTCGGTATTGCTATATGACTTCCTGCCATCTTTGTCCTCCCTTTTAGTTTTTCGTGCGGCGCCCGCATTATCACAAGGAATCCCCCGCTCACGCGGGTCCCCCTTGTGATATATTATATTTCATTTTACATTTTTTTTGAACTTCTTACTTACAATTTATATTTTGCCCTGAAAGACACATTTTCTACACAACTTTTCCAAATTTAGAACACAATTTATCAGTATATTATTACTTGTAAACAGCGAGAGCGTAAGCGAGTTGTTTACATCCCCTTTTTCATAAACGACTGCAACACCCTCCCCTCATAACATAACAAGTTGCAGTCACTCCCTTTTAATACAAAAAGAAGAGGTTGCCAGAGATGGCAACCTTTTCTTATGTCTTTTTCAAAAGTCGTCATGCCATGAGGTTCTTTTTTGTCTGACGATAAATTATTATATGATTATCTAATTGATATGGATCTTGCATCTTAGTGATTCCACTATTCTTTTATCATTGAAAACCCACACTACAAATGATAAAATTTACGAAAGAGAGGTACTTTTTGAACAAGAAAATTACACAATGGCATCCCGCCTTTTGTTCCGCACTCAGGCTTGAGCTGAGTGAGAATAAAGACGATCTTGTATACCATCCTGAGTATGGTATTAACACCAAACCAATCCAGATTGATCTCCTGGTGATTACCAAAACATCTTCTGTTGTTATTCACAATGAGATTGGTTCAATATTCAAAGGTCACAATATTATTGAATACAAATCTCCAGATGACGAGCTAAACATTGACACATTTTTTAAAGTCATTGCATATGCCAGCCTTTACAAATCTCATGGCCAGTTTGTTGACCACATAAAAGCAGATGATGTTACAATCTCTTTCATCAGAGAGAGCAAACCTGTGCGGCTTTTCAAACAATTGTCTGATGACGGTATGGATATTGAAATTTTTTCAAATGGAATATACTATATTCACACCAACTTCTACTTCGATATACAGATAATTGTAGCCAAAGAATTGTCTGAGGATCAGCACATATGGCTGTCTTCACTTACATATGACATATCTAAATCAAAGGCTGAAAAATTGCTTAACACTGCGGCCGATCTATATCGAAAAGATGACAAAGAATTTGCAGAATCCGTATTGCAGGTCGCTATGAGTAAAAACAAGGAAATATTTGACATAGTAAAGGAGGAATCTAAAATGTGTGAAGCTTTACGTGAATTAATGAAACCTGAAATTGATGCTGCCGTTGAGATCAAAGTAAAAGAAAAACTCGCTGAGGAACTTGCTAAAGAACTCTCCAAGATGGACGACGCCATCGCTGAGAAAGATAATGCCATCGCTGAGAAAGATAATGCCATCGCTGAGAAAGATAATGCCATCGCTGAGAAAGATAA
>URJI01000026.1 GCA_900548215.1 uncultured Coprococcus sp.
GAAGGGATGCAGAAAGGCAGCAGACGCAGCAGCAGCTATCGGCGAGGGCCTTCAGGCATTCTGTATACCAGGTTCTGTTGCAGATCATCGTAAGGTTGGTCTTGGACATGGTAACCTTGGTAAGATGTTACTTGAGGAGGAGACAGAGTGCTTCTGTTTCTTAGCAGGTCATGAGTCATTTGCAGCAGCTGAGGGTGCTATCGGTATCGCTGAGAAGGCTAACAAGGTTCGTAAAAAACCTCTTAGAGTTATCCTTAACGGTCTTGGTAAGGATGCAGCTCAGATCATCTCAAGAATCAATGGATTTACATATGTTGAGACAAAGTATGACTACAAGAAGGCTGAGCTCAATGTAGTATACGAGAAGGCATATTCAGATGGTATCCGTGCAACAGTTAAGTGCTACGGCGCTGACGATGTTCAGGAAGGTGTTGCTATCATGCACAAGGAGAACGTTGGTGTATCTATCACAGGTAACTCAACAAACCCTACACGTTTCCAGCATCCAGTTGCAGGTACATACAAGAAGGAGTGTATCGAGCAGGGTAAGAAGTACTTCTCAGTAGCATCAGGCGGTGGTACAGGACGTACACTTCACCCAGATAACATGGCAGCAGGTCCTGCTTCATACGGTATGACAGATACTCTCGGACGTATGCACAGTGATGCACAGTTCGCTGGTTCATCATCAGTTCCTGCACACGTAGAGATGATGGGACTTATCGGAATGGGTAACAACCCTATGGTTGGTGCTACAGTTGCTGTAGCTGTTTCTGTTGAGGAAGCTGCTAACGCTGGTAAGTTCTAAATAAAAACCTAGTATTTAAACGGTTTAGAGGGCTTTTAGAGAGATCTAAAGGCTCTCTATTTTTTGTTAATTTTTCTAGTCTACACGTTTATACTAAGCAAATGTTTACGAGAAGTCTACAAAACTTTTCAATGTAGACTTCATAGACTTAAAAACAGACATAATGGGTAGCATAGATAAGAACATTGAACTTGGAAATATAACACTTGAGGATGGGCACAGCTTTATGGCAACTCGGAAAGAGGTTGAACACTTCAGAATTTTATTTTTGACAAACGTCTAAAATATTGTATAATATACTTAACAAGACAGCCGAGCGATAGATACGTCCTATCCGTCCGGTGAAAAGCTATTTAAGATAAAACACCTCAATGCTTAGCCGGCTGAGGTGTTTTTTTCTTACTTTCGATTATTCAGAATAGTTACAATAAGTATTGCAATGGTAAGTAAAACCATGAATTCCTCATATGTACTCATAAGGCACCACTCCCTTCCAAGACTCGAACGGATATGGTGTAACACCCCTCGGCTGCCTAGTTAAATACGTTATTCTATTTTATTACAGAAGTAATTTTACTATATGTATATATACATTTTGGAGATTCCTATATAACGTAAAACACCTCGCATTAATGCGAGGTTTAATTTAAAAAGAATTACGAATTGTATGTATAAAATTGTAATTACAGTATAAGTTATATCAAAATTATAGTCAATGTGATTTAAGAACATAATAATATTTTATAACCCCACACCACCTTCCGGAATATATTAAATTAAAACATGGACAAGGAGGTGAACTCATATGGACAGATTTGCGGTTTGTCTAGTGATGGTGGCTGTTTGCTGTACTTTGATATCTATAATAACGGAATTTACGAAAGAGATAGGAGTGCTGAAGAAGATCCCTACCTCTTTTCAGGTTCTGATCACCAGTGTCATTGTGTGTGAGGTGGGGCTTTTTGTTGGACTATCATTCTATCACATAGCATTTGCGTGGTATTATCCTGTGGCTGCGTTTTTCGGGGCATTTGTCATTGCGATTATATGTACCCGGGGATGGGACTACCTGATATCGATATTTAAGCGGTTTTACAAGGGCGGAGATAAGGAAAAGTGGCATGAATAAAGGTGATATGGCTACAACAAATGTAATGCAGTACAAAGAAGTATAGATTAGGAATAATGGACTCATGTTTGTCTCCTGAATCAATGTCTGGAATATTATATACAGACAGAAGAATTTAGGAGACAATTTTATGGCTTCTAATAAGGTTCAATTAAAGGGATACATGGATGGTATAGATATATCAGCATGGCAGGATACTATAGATATAACCAAGGTGCCTTGTGACTTTGTGATAGTGAAAGCGACGGAGGGCACGGACTACAAGAATAGGTATTTTGCAAAGCACTGTGACCAGGCGATGAAAGCGGGAAAACTTCTGGGGGCATTCCACTATGCAAATGGTGGCGATCCCCACAGTGAGGCTGAGTATTTCCTTGCATACAGTAAGAAATATGTGGGAAAAGCCATACTCGTGCTCGACTGGGAGGGACAGAACAATCCACAGTTTGGCAGAAGTGACAGAGCGTGGTGTAAGGAGTGGTGCGATTATGTGTACAGAAAAACCAAAGTAAAACCGCTGATATATATTCAAAAGAGTGCCATGGATAATGTGAAAAATCTTGGCTACAGGCTGTGGGTCGCTCAGTATCCTGATTATGAGCAGACTGGATATCAGGATCATCCGTGGAATGAGGGGCAGTATGATTGTTCTATCAGGCAGTACACTTCTGTGGGCCGGCTTCCGGGGTATGAAGGAAATCTTGACCTGAACAAGTCTTATATAGACAAAGCGACATGGAGAAAATGTGCTGCGATAAAGACTGACAGTGATAAGGGAAAATCGAAAGGGAAAGCCTCTGACAGCAATAGCGGGAAAAGTAATGATAAGAATAATAAGAATAATAAGGATAGAAAAAAGAAAAGTATAGAGGTAATAGCGAAGGAAGTCATAGCAGGCAGATGGGGGAACGGCGAGGATCGAAAAAAGAGATTAAAAACGGCGGGATATGATTACGATAAGGTTCAGGAGAAGGTGAACGCTATAGTGAAAGCTTCACAGAAGAAATCAACTGACGAGATAGCCAGAGAGGTGATAGCGGGCGATTGGGGAAATGGCGAGGATCGAAAAAACAGGTTGAAGAAAGCGGGTTATGAATATGATAAGGTGCAGAAGAGGGTAAATGAACTTCTGGGGAAATAATACAAATTCAGTGAATAATTGGCAGCTTCTTCTACAGAGGCTGCGGTTGTAACTGCAGCACCAACCATTGGGTTTTGCGTGATGATATAATTATCGGTATCTCTAAAAATGAAATTTACATGAAGTATTGCCCATATATGTTGACGGGAAGTGGCATATAATATAGGATAGTGTAAATGAAAAAAGATGATGTACATGAAAGGAAAAGGTGATGGATATGCCATATTATGGTTTTTACTTCGATCCGACATATATATTGGTACTCATAGGCGTGGTGGTGTGTTTTATAGCATCTGCACAGGTCAAGACGACTTACAAGAAGTATGAGAGAGTGATATCGAAGTCTGGGTATACAGCGGATCAGGTGGCTTATATGATACTGAGAAATGCAGGGATAACCGATGTGTCGATACATCATATACCAGGAGATCTCACGGATAACTACAATCCCAGGGAACATACCCTAGGCCTTTCTGATAAGGTATATGGTTCTAGGTCGATAGCGGCCATAGGAGTTGCGGCACATGAGTGTGGTCACGCGATACAGCATGCAAGACATTATGTACCACTGACTGTCAGATCGGCGATCATACCGGCGGCGAATATTGGTTCATCATTTGCCTGGCCTCTGGTTCTGATCGGACTTATCATACCGAGACTGAATTTCTGTATGACAATTGGAATCCTGTTATTCTCGCTGGTGGTGATACTGCAGTTAGTGACACTTCCGGTTGAGTTCAACGCATCAAGGAGAGCAATTCAGATCATAAGAGATAGTGGTTATCTTGCGCCGGATGAGCTGAAGGGCGCAAAGAGTGTACTCAAGGCGGCAGCTATGACGTATGTTGCAGCTATGGTATCAGTATCACTTCAGTTGTTACGACTTGTAATACTTCGAAATAGCAGAGATGATAATTAAATAATATCAAAATAACAGCCCTGTGCGGGACAGATATATTCTTTGTATATTGCCTGCATAGGGCTGTTTTTAATTGGCACAAAATGATATACTTATTTTATGTGTGCGCCGTGAGCGTAAGTGTGCAAATACATATATATTGTAGAGTGATATTGTGGGAGATATGCCAGATGGTACAGATAGGAAGCAGAATACTGGAATATAGAAAGAAAATGAACATGAGCCAAGAGGAATTTGCCAATAAGATAGGCGTCAGCAGACAGGCAGTGTCCAAGTGGGAACTTGACAAAGCATATCCTGACCTTGACAAACTGGTGGATATATGCGGAATGTTCGGCCTGAGTCTGGATGAACTTGTAAATGGTGTGGAACAGGATGAGGAACCTGTGATGGAAGCAGAGCAGAGAGTGGAGATTCCTAATGCCTCGTTAAATGTGTCAGATGTTGGTGACAACCAGACTGTGACTGACAATATAGAATCTGAGATCAGTGACGAGAAAGGCAGTGACAAGGAAGGCAGTGATAAGGAAAGCAGTGACAGCAAGAAGCATACAGTAAGAATTGGCAGTCATGGTGGGCTGCGTGTGGTTATGTATGCAGCTGCGGCTCTGGCTGTGTTCTGTATTGTGGTAAGCTTTGTCATTATACTTCAGAATGCATGGAAGCACAGTGATGAAGTCTTGATGCATGTGGACAAGGTTCATGCACAGTACACATTGGCTGATGTGTCATATCTGAATGACGATCTTGACGACAAACACAGGCTAATGTGGATAGATGCAAAGGGAATCAGAGCTGGGGACACTCTGCCCGGATATATAGATGACGATGGCGAACTAGCAAATGTGGATCATGACATAAGTACATTTGTGATACCGTGCGTTTTGGCACTTATATTTCTGGCAATGTTTATTTCTCTGAGAATAGAGCTGACAAAGGAACATCAGAGGGATATAGAGAGAGCAATTAGTGATATACAGGAGAAGGTATAGTGGATAGCAGGAGAAAATATATACGGATCTCATGTGTGATCGCAGGAATCGTGCTGGTCGTCATCACAGCACTGTGGTTCATGGGTGTGATAACCTGGGGACATGGTGCGGGAGATGTTACAAGGTATGTAGAAACAGATGAGAGTGAAGAGTATGTAGTATACGATGGGATAAAGTTTTCCTGTGGTCAGTATGAGTTGGTTATGGTTACAGAAAACGGTGTATTTCTGGATACTGATACAGGCCATCGGATACAGGTGTTGCATCAGGAAAAGTCTCTGGATGATTTCTGGGACACGAAAGATGAGAGGATGGATGCCGGCAGATCAGCCGGGTTTGAGGTTGACTCAGATCCTGAAAAGTATAATTCCGCAGACAGAGATTACATAAAATATGCGCTCAGGCAGCAGTCTGATGATGAGACAACAGACTACAGTGAGTATATGCAGATATTTCTTACACCTGATTATAAAGGTGACAGATTGTTTATCTGTATAAATTACAATAAAGATATAGATGATATGACAGAGGCGGAACGAAAAGCGATGTATGATAAGTCGTCTGCATGGATACAGGAGCTGATGGATGCTGGTGAGTCGACTGATGAGCCGGATGACGATACGGGCAAGATCATTTATTCTGCAACTGCGCTGAAGAACAAGGAAAATTATGCAGACAGTGACACCCTCACCAGTGCATGCCGTACTGTTCAGTATGGACTTCCGTATGGGTATTTGAGAAAAGATGATTCAGATCCGGACTCAGTATATTATGAGTCGGATTCTGGAAAAACATATTTATATATAGCTATAAAAGATTATTCAGCGTTGCTTACGGATGATGAATCGTTGAAAGGGTATGTCGATTCCTATGCGAAGAATGACCACGCCATGCCTCAGGACTGTGGAAGCAAGGAGATGGATGGAAGGGTATTTTATTATTACAGCTATTTTACACAGAACTGGTGTGATGATGGAAGTGTGATCGTTGAATATAACTTCAAAGCGTACTGCGATATTGGAGAAGGGCAGATATATACCATATCAGCTCATTCATATACCAATTCTGACGTGATGGATACGGACACATATCTGGAATGTATGAAATTAGATATAAAATTGAATACAAAATAGAAATATGCATAAAAAAGTCTTGTGAATTTGGTGATAGTATTTGCAACTTTGCTGTGATAGAATAGTTAAAGTGGCAAAAATTTACATATTCACAGGACTTTTTGCGTTATAGTGCACAAAATACAGCACGCAGATGTATCACGAAGGGTCATAAAAGTTTTATCAGGGAGGGTAATTGATGAGAAAAAGAAAGCTAAGAGGAGGTATAGCTGTACTTTCGCTGGCGGCGGCTCTGTGTCTGGCACAGGGTGTGGCGGTCTATGCGGAGGGGACTGATGATGGCAGTACGCTTGTCACGGCAGATCCATCAAAGGGGATAGAGTACAGGTATCACGAAGGATCGACCACAAGTATAGAAGGAATCAATCTGAATGGTAATTCTGTCATAATCAGACAATCACCGAATTCTACGAGTTCGGAGCCGAGACTCAATGTCTACAATGATAAGGATAGGGATGGAGTTCTGGATGAAGGTGAGGAAGCATTTGAGATTGATGGCAGCACAGAGATACTTCCATATCAGGTATATGGCGTTTATGGAGAAAAGACTAAGACACCGATCTCCATCACCGTCGACGGGGCATCCCTTGGGAATGTATGGGGTGTCTACAAAGGCGCCATGGAATATGCGAGCACAGGCTCAGATCCTGCAGTTTCAATAACTGTGAACAAAGGATCAAATGTTTCCGCGGCGACATGTTTGTATTCGTCAGAGGCTGTGGGATCCATGAAGATCAACATATCTGGAGACTGCAATGTTTCTCAGATGCAGGGTGCATTGCAGAGCAAGGTGGATGGGGATATTGACATTGATATAACCGACAATGCATTTGCTGGAACTGTGTACGGTATCCAGGCAGGATATGCCACAGGAAGTGTGGAAGTGGATACAGACAATACGGCTGACATCGGGTATCTGTACGGAGTGTATGCATCGACCATTGATGGCAGCCTCACAGTGAACAGTATGCTCAAGGCTGACAAGGGCAGTGGATATGTGTATGCTGCGACAAATGGCACATACTCAGGCAAAGATTATGCGGTGAAGGGCAATGTTGTCCTGATGGCAAAGAATGCCAAGCTTGGATATGTGTATGCGGTGACCAATGGCGCTAATACGCTGGGTGGTGTTACCGTGGATATAAGTGATACAACACTCAATTCGATGTATGGTGTGAGCAGCAGTGCCAGTGCAGCCGGTGATGTAAGTATCAGATTAAACGGCATAGAGTGCAGTGACAGATATTCATATATGTACGGAGCATATAGTGCAAATATTGCAGGAAAATTTAAATTTGAAGTAAAGAATGCAAAAGGAAAAGGCATTTATGTCTATGGCACCTCAAATTCAGACATAATGGGGGATGTAGATATAGATATAGATGGACAGGGCGCTGAATTTGATTCAGTATACGGAATCAGCAGTGGAACTGTGAAGGGCATGGTAAATATCGATATAGAGAATATCAATGTATCAAGTTCTATGTATGGTATTTATTCAGCTAAGCTTGAACAGTTGTCGCCGGAGGAAGCTGATGCCTATGCGAATGTGATAACGCTTAAGAACATTGTCAGCAGTTCATATTACACATATGGCGTGTACTACGTTTCGACTATGGGTTCGACACACATGATCCTGGATAATATAAAGTCAGGTAATTATCTGTATGGATTGGATTTTTCAGGTGCCATAACAGGAAAACTCAAGATGGATATGTCCAACTGCAGTGCAGAGGATGCATATATTCTGAGGGGAAATAGCAGTTCATCGACGGTTGTTGGGGATTTTGATCTTACCTTGAAAGACTGTGCATTCAAGAACAGTCTGTACGTGCTGAATACAGCTACATTTGCAGAAAATGCATCTGTTGACATCAGGAATGTCATCAGCAACTTGTGTACAGTGGCATATTCAGGTACATGTGCTAAGAATCTGGATGTCAATATGCAGTATGCAAATGACAAGGCAATTGTCGATGCGGCTGGCAATCATGTGGTAGACTCATACACCAATGCAGGAAAGGGTGATTTTAATCTCCTTGGCAGCTATTCGGTTATCGGTGATCTGACTGCGGATCTGTCCAATATCCATTATGCATCGTGCGGTCTTGCAGGTGGCAGCTACAGCGGAAAAGTGAGTGGCAGAAATACAACGGTTACTCTGAAGGACAGCAGCTTTGAAAGTACATATAACGGCAGTACAGTATATCTTCTGAATGAGTATGGCAATGGATCAAACAATGATTCAGCCATAGAGCTTTCTGCTGATATTAAGATAGAGAATACAGACTTTACAGGTATGAAGAATGCAAGTTTTCAGGTAAATGCGAATCAGAACAGAAAAGTACGGGTAGCATTTGACGAGGCGTGTATTCTCCCTGATGGATATTACATATGTCCTGCATACAATGGTTATGGAGATTCAATTGTCACATATGGAGGAGATGTATACTATGGCGGCGATAAAGTAGTTATAGATAAAGACGTAAATGCTGACAATATCTACTTTGGTAATTATGCCAGCGGAAAATCGACATCTGCTGTATATGCAGTCATTAACAAAGGAGTGACAGTAAGTGCTCAGGAAGGGATATATTTTACTGCGGGTGCAAATATCCTTAACTCGGGAAATTTCTCTGGAACATTTAAGAGAACAGATGATTCAGCATACGGTTCTGTATATATGAAAGAGGGCATGGTGGCAGATGAAACGCTGTATGAAAATGCCCATGTATACTACCCGGTTACTCTGGTATGTGATGACAAGGCTGTGACAGTGAGCAATCCTGGCTACACCTGTTATCTTGACAAGGATACTATGTATGCATATGTAGATTCAGTCTTGACGCTGACACCGGTTATCAAGAGAGGATATACACTTGAAAAGGTAGTGTTTAGGGGAAGTGATGAGACTCAGGATAATGAGCTGACAGAGACATCAGGCAAGTATACATTTGCCATGCCGAAAAAACCATGTATAGTGACAGTCTCAACAAAGGGTAAGCAGATAAAGGCATCAAAGACAGTGTCAGATCCTTCAGCTGTGCTCGGTCAGAAATACACAGCAGAAAAGCCACTGTATGATATGTCAGATGTTGTGATCCTGAATGATGGCAAAGAGGGTAAAGTAACCTATGAGATGGACAAGGATTATATCCTTCCGGAGGGGCTTGAGCTTGCAGGCGGCCTTATAATCGGAACACCAACCTCGGCATATGAGGACGGAAAGAAAGCAGTAATCTATATAACAGGAAAGAATGGAACAAAGACACAGATCACGCTGAACGTTGTTGTTTCGAAAGAACAGAAGATTCAGGACAATACAGACGGGCGTATAACAGTTGATGAAGAGAATAAACAGATAAGCCTGAATGGAACATCGGTTGTATTGCAGGCTGCTGAGAACAGTGCGGGAGCTTTGGCGGATGAAACAGGGGCTGAAAGTTCTGCGATCACAGAGATCTATATCGATTCCAACAAGGATGGACAGGCTGACAACAAGACACCGTTATTCAGTGGAGATTTGTCAGAATACACTGTGGTTGGAGTTGATGACAGCGAATTTAAGCGCAGCGTAAAGATAACTATGCTGGGAGGAAGCGTGCAGAAGATATATGGTGCGGTTGACTCAGAACTGAGCTGCAGCGGAAGAGATGCTGTTGCGGTAGTTATCAAAGGCGGTAATGTGGGTGAGGTATATGCGATTGTAAATACCCAGGTAGATGGTACGATCTCGTATGAGAACTTCACAGGTGCTGTAATCACAGGTGGTTTGGTAAGTGGAAGTACATCAACATACACAGGAGCGCTTCGCAGAACAGCAAATGACAATGTCACGATATACAAGAAGTATACAGTTACAGAGAAGCTTGCTGCAAATGATTTTACTTTGTACGATGAATCTGAAGCATCAGTGGAGGCTCCGCTTGAGCTCACAGGATATCTGAGGATGTATGAAAAAGCAAGGCTTACAGCAGCGGCTGCGATTACCGCCGGCGGTCTTTCATTCTCGAGAAATTCGTCTGCTCAGTTTGATGGAGATGTCAAGATAAAGACTCTGAATATGACAAGTTACAATAATGTGCTTATTATTGGGGCAGAGTCAGAGTTTGAGGCAGATGAAGTCAAGATCTCAGACAGCTGGGCAAAAGTATATCAGAAAGGAACATTCAAGTGCCCTTCAGACAAGTTCTCAAATGCGGGAACATGGGTAAAGGCAGGAGAGTTTGCAGAAGGTGTAGATGCAGGCGGGTGGACCGGAATCTACTATAATGTTGAACGTGGTACTACGAATATGAAGGGAACTTCGGTTTCCATTCCAACTCAGAGCAGGGTAGTGGAATACGAGGGACTGATATATGCAAGAAACAATTCTTTAGTCACGGCAAAGTATACAGATGTACCGGGATACACAGTATATGTATCGATAAATGGCGGAGATCCAATAAAGGGAGATTCGGGATCGGCGCTGGTCGCAACAGCAAATACAGTTATGAGCGCAACAGCTGATTATGTGGCAGATCAGATTGCAGTGACAAAGAAATATGCTGATCCTGTGATTGTAGCAGATACAAGCTATACAGCTGAGGAACCTGTGTATGATCTCACAGCACTTGATGTGACAGGGGACACTACTTCGGCATACGGTACAGATATGCAGTACAGAGTAAAGAGCGGTTCAAAGCTTCCGGAAGGACTTGTGCTTGCCGATGGCAAGATAACAGGCAAGACATCCGAAACAGGTGAGACAGATGTGACATTTGTTGTGACAGGAAGAAACGGAACATCCGTTGATGTAAACGTGAAGTTTACAGTAAAGGCTGCCGGCACGGAAGTGTCCGATATCAACAAAGTGGTAACTGACGCATCCGTAAGTAAGATAAATCTTGCTGGATGTTCAGTGGTAATAATAGCAGATCCGTCAAATGCATCAAAGTCTTCCATATACATGGATGCAGACCATGACGGAATAGCAGACAACAACAGAGCACTTAAGATAGGTGGTGAGACAAGTTACGACCTGTCGAAGTGCAAGATATATGGTTATACAGATGGAGACAATGCGTATACCGGCGATATATCAATAGTTCTCAGAAGCGGTATGGTAGGTTCCCTGTATGGTGCAGGTTCAAACGAGTCCGGAGCTGCAAATGTAACTGTTGAGGGTGATGTTACTGTAAAGGTGCTGGGAGGCACCGTAAGAACAGAAATATATGGCGCGTACAATGTACATGCTGCTGCGGTGAATTTCATTGCAGAAGGCGGAAAGATATATAAGAAGGCCTATGGCGCATATAATTCAGATGTTCAGACGATGAATTTTGCATTCACAAATACAGCTATGATGTATGCGGACGACAATTATTCAAGCACAGGTAAGGAAGAATTGTATGTCACAAGCGGAGGAAGTGTATCTGGAGATGTAAATGCAGAGGTAGGCGTGTTGAGTACAAGAGAGGCATTTGCCTATGGTACAAAGTTGTATAGAAGCACATACGCTTTCTTCTACGGAGTTTACAGGACACCTGTGTCAGGAAATGTCAATTACACTCTGAATGGTGACTGGTATGCGGGAAGAATAAATACATTTGTAAACAGTTCCAATGTGGCTGGAGATCTGAATGCTGAGCTGAAGTCAGGTTATATAGGCTGTGGTAATTCAAATGATGGTTCAAAAGCATTTGTATACGGTAATATGAACAATAAGATACGCAATATAAATGTAAGATCGGCTACAGAAGATGCTGTGAGCGGTAAGATCGTTCTTGCTGCAAGCGGAGAGGTAAATGATATTTATTTCAATGATGTCAGTGGCAATACCACTGCGAGTGTTACAGGACTTTCAGAGAATTTCCAGGTGACACATAAGGGCTCACTCTTCTTAAAGATCAATGATAAACTTGTCCTCGGCGGTACATACACTGTTGATGAGAACATTGAGACCAATATCCTCAATGTAACTTCCGGTTCAAAGATCAAAGTTGCTGAGGGTGCATCAATTAAGCATACAGCAAATGCTGTCATCGAAGGAGATGTTGAGAATAACGGAACATGGGCCTCAGAGGGCAATGTCTATGTAGAGGGAACATTTGTCAACAATGGAATCTGGAATACAAAGAAGTATATGTACGTTGGTGACAGCAGCGCATCAAGTATCAGTGGTAAAGTTGACAACTATGGAACCGTCACAACGGTTTCGAACAGATCATACAGTACAAGGATCAATGCTTCTTCAATGTTCATCAACCGTGAAGATGCTACATTTACATTCGGAAATATGATTAACAGTGGAACCATAGTAAATTATGGTTCTCTGGAAGAGACATATTATAACAGCTTCTCCGATATTGGAAAGGTACTCACAACAACGATTCCGAATTTCAAGTATGTGCTGAAGAACTACAGCAGTGTGTACTATAAAGTTGATGCAGAGTATCCGGCATACTGCTTCAAGGGCGAGGATGCAAAGATAAGCATAGCGGCAACAAATACTAACTATCAGAAGACGTCAGGCATTGACGGTGATACAAATGTATACATAGCTGGAAATATGGATTTCTATGTGACAGTTGACGGCGAACCGATAGACGGAATGAAGATAGATTCTGTGGTATATGGTTCAGCACAGAATGAGGCAACGTCAAGTAATAATATCAAGTGGCGCGGAACAGTGGCACATGAGCCGACACATGCTGTGATCAATATGGCAAAGCAGGAAGCAACCAATATAACTCTTGCGAAGGCTGAGGACAAGGTTACAGCACAGGTTGGAGTGGCAACTAGCAAGTATGCTCCGCTCTATGACCTCACAAAGATAGAGGTTCAGAATGATGAGAATGTTGAAAACGGATATGTCGCATACTCACTTGCTAAGGGGCAGACCCTTCCTGATGGACTTGCGATGTCAGGCGGAAAGATATATGGTACTCCGGTCAAGGCTTCTGACAAGGCTCAGACAGTGAAGATCATTGTGAGAGGACAGAACCAGACCACAGCTGAATTCACGCTTACTATAGAGAAGATAGAGAAGGGTATCCCTACACTTGCTGCATCAAAGGCTGGAAACGCATATGCAGGCAAAACACTTGCTGATGTAGCACTTCCAAAGTCAGCATTTGGTGTATATAGCTGGGCAGATAATACACAGCTAGTTGGCAAGGCTGGATCTGAGGACGGTTACGATGCATATTTTGTACCGAATGATACGGTCAACTATGACTGGAGCAAGCTTGACACCGCTTCAGGAACGTATGAGCAGTTAGAGGACGGCAGTGTCAGAATATCAGTGAAACTTGCGGTATATGTGAGAAAGCAGGATCCTGTATACACTGTACCTGAGGGAGTGACAGCTATATATGGAGAAACTGTAGGAAAGGCTGTTATTCCAGAAGCAGAAGGCGGAATGTTCATCTGGGAAAATGCTGACGAGTCAGTCGGTGACGTTGGAACAAAGAAGTTCCTTGCAACATTTGTGCCATCTGATGAGGATGTATATGAGAGAGCCGAGCATATAGAGATCACAGTTGAAGTAAAACCGGCTGAGGCTAAGTTCACACAGGCTATAGACAAGCTCACAGCAAAAGAGAATGACACTCTGGCTGACATAGTACTTCCGGAGGCAGAGAATGGAATCTACACATGGTACACAGACAGAACAACAAAGGCTGAAGATGGTGGAACATACAAGCTGTGCTTTAAACCTGCTGATATAACTAACTATGACTGGTCAGGAGTTGCGGGCTGGAACAGAGCTTACAGAGGTGTGGTATTCCCAGTTAAGGTTGAGATACAGAAGGAACACGTACATGAGTATGGCAAGGATTATGTAAGCGATGAGACAAGTCACTGGCATGAGTGTACATGTGGCGATGTCATCGATAAGGCTGCACATACATGGGATAGAGGCACTGTCAGCGAATCACCTACTGATACAAGAACCGGTAAGAAGGTATATGCCTGCACAGTATGCGGATACAGAAGGTATGAGACAATCAAGGCAAAGGGCATAGATTTGTCAAATCCAGCATACAGGTTCAAGATAACAGGTGTAAGCGAAAAAGTAGCATATAAGGGAAGAGCAATACAATTCACCGGGCTTACAGTTACAAGAAGTAGAACAAAACTAGTCGCAAACAGAGATTACAAGGTGACATACAGGAATAATAACAAGATTGGCACTGCAACTATAAAGATCACTGGAAAGGGCAGCTACAGAGGAGAGATCAGTACGACGTTCAAGATCGTTGCCAGCAAGAATGTTGTATACACAGCTACCCAGCCAAGGACAAATGTAGTGTATAAGTACAAGATCACGAACACAGCTACAGGCGGCAATGGAAGTGTGGCATTAGTTGGAGTGAAAAAGCTCGCATCGAACAATAAATATACAAAACTTGTTATATCAGATAGTGTAGTTATAGGCGGTGTAACATTTAAGGTTACATCAATAGGCAAAAAGGCATTTAACGGTTACAAATATCTCAAGTTAGTAGTAGGAGGAAAAAATGTAACGAAGATTGATGCATATGCATTTAACGGATGTAAGGCGCTCACGGCAATTTCTTCATTCGAGAGTGTCACAAGCATTGGCTCATACGCATTCAACGGATGTAAATTGCTGAAGAGCATGCCTGTAAAGAAGAACCTCAAAACAATAGGTGCATATGCATTTAGTGGATGTACCACACTTAAGACACTGGCAATAGGCAACAAGGTGACGGTTATCGGCACAAGCGCATTTAGCAAGTGTACGGCACTCAAGTCAGTGGCAATAGGCAACAATGTAGTTACAATAGGCAAGAGTGCATTTGCCGGCTGTACAAAGCTTGATAATGTACAGATCGGTCTGAAAGTAAAGACTATCGGTGAATCAGCATTCTCCGGTTGTAAGAGCCTTAAGAGTGTAAAGATAGCATCTAAAAAACTTAAGACAGTAGGTAAGTATGCATTCAAGAACACTTATTCAAAAATAACATTTAAGATCACAAAGTCAAAATATACGACCTATTCGAAGCTGATAAAGGCTAGGGCGGTTGCAGCACCGGCAAAGGCTGTATATAGCAGATATTGATCCAAATAGCAATGCCTGCGGAAAATACCGGGGCGGTTCAGGGCAGTCACATATATGTGTGGCTGCCCTTTTTGTGTAGGTAATTGTGGTATGTTGACTGAGTTTATATGTGAGTAAAGATATGCGGCAGGGGAAAGCACAAGGTGTTCGGCGAAGGCATGTGGTCTTGTGTTGATTGATGTACATAAAAAAGAATATATGCGCTGGACGATATATAACAGATGGATATGGTTGAATTTACTGATAGTCCGGATAATGATGTTACATATGTTATAGGATCAAAATGGTATGTAAGACTGTGGAATTGGATGAAGAGAATGTTCCATTTGTGATTATGTCATAATATGTTTCAATCTGGCTAAGATTTGGTAAAGAAAATATGAGATGCTTCAAAATCGCCGGCGAACGGTCGAAAAATGGGGGCGAGTGGTCATGTGGAAAAGTGGGGAAGTTTACATATTGTATATTAAAATGTAAAATTAAGGAGTATTTTGTTGATTAAATTATTTGTTTGAGTAAGGGGGACTAATAGTAGAAATATTGAAATGGTTGACCGTATGATATTTTATGTTGGAGGAATAATATGATTGAATTTGACACTAATAAACTGAAAGAGCACATAAGAAATAGATCACGTAAAATGGCAATATGTTATGATTTCGATAAAACGTTGTCTCCAGACGATATGCAGTCATTTACGTTAATTCCATCATTGGAAATGGATAAAAATGAATTTTGGGATCAATCTAATGACTTGGCAAGGGAAAATTTAATGGATAATAATTTAGCATGGATGTATCAGTTATTAACATTATCAAAGGCAAAAAGAAGATCTATAAAGAGAGAATATTTTAATGAAGCCGGTAAGAAAGTGGCTCTTTATAATGGTGTTAAAGAATGGTTTGATAGAGTGAATAAATATGCGGAGAGGAAAAATATAGAAGTTGAACATTATATTATCTCATCGGGTCTTAAGGAAATAATAGAAGGAAGTGACATTGCGGATAAGTTCAAGAGAATATATGCTTCTTCATATCTTTACTCGACTGATGGAATTGCTGAGTGGCCAGCGCAAGCTGTGAATTATACAAATAAAACGCAGTATATTTTTAGAATCGCAAAAGGAATATTTGAGGAATTTGATGAACGAGTAAATGATAGTATGAGTGATTCGGATTTATATATTCCATATGAAAATATTGTGTATATAGGTGATAGTGCGACTGATATACCGTGTATGAGATTGGTTAAAAGTAAAGGTGGATATTCTATAGGGGTATATGATCCAGACAAGCAGATGAAAGACAAGGTATATAAGCTATATAGTGATGGAAGGTTAAGTTATTACACAGCTGCTGATTATACAGCGAGATCGGAGTTGATGCTATATATGAAGACTATAATAGATGAGATAGCTGCAAAAGAGGATATAAAAACAGAACGTAAGATTCTAGATATAAATGCAAATATATACAAAATGTCAACAGAAATGGAAAAAATGCGGGATTTATTAGACAAAGAGGATATATCAAGAAAACGAAAAAAAGATTTAGATCAGGTAATAAGTGATGCAAAGGAGCTTTTAAATAATTTATAACTAAAAAAGTTAGAAAGATTTTAATAGAATAATGGGGGTTAAACATGGGGGCTGTTATGGATATATACCAGATGGTAAGGGATATGATTGATGAGGCTAAGAATCAGAAAAATCTGGAACTTGTTGAAAAATTAATTGATATTAAACTTGCTTTATTGGAAATGGAAGAAGAAAAGCGTGAATTGGAAAAGAAAATCGAAGCGCTGGAACAATCAAAAATTACAGAAGATGATCTGGAACTTAAACCTAAAGGATATTATATAAAAAGGAGTGAAGAGAAGGCGGGAAAGCATATAAGATATTGTGTAGCATGCTGGCAAAACATCAATAAACTTATGCCATTTGTTATTTCAGTCGGAAATGTTCAGCAATGTTGTAATTGCCATAATGTGATTCGTTGATATACAGATGAGGGGATTGTATAGATATAACAAATGATATTGTATTTGCGGTTGGGCTTATAAAGCAAATAGAAATCAACATAGATTATATACTCATGCTTGTCAAAAAAATCATGATACACATTTTGAAGATAAGGAAGTCCTCATAACTATTAAGCGGGCAATAGAGGCAAGACCAGAACTCCGCAGTAAGAAAGTGTTGATAGAAAGTTTTATTGCAGAAATCAACGATGGAGAGGATGTAATGGCTGAATGGCGGGAGTTTGTTGCAAAGTAGCGTGAAAGATCTTGCTTAGATCATATCTGAAGAGCACCTGAATCCAGAGGACACAAGGTGTTATATAGAATTTGCATACCGCGATGGAGAAATCAGAACAGCCGGAACTGACATAGACAAGCTTATGTCGCCAGTTTCAAGATTTGGCGGAAGTAGACGTGACAAGAAGAAACAGGTAGTCATAGAAAAAACTGAAACAGTTCTTTGAGAAGTATTATGATGTCGGTGGAGCTATGAGTATAAGTGGTACGCAGAAGGTTGTGTATGGTGAGAGACGCGGCGAGATTGGTATGGTTGCGGAGGAGAAAATATAAATTGATATGATCAATAATTATAAAAAATATTTAGTAAATTATAAACTGCAAAAAATAGGAATAGTAGTATCGGTTATTATTATAGGAGTAGGAATATGCAGTGTAGTAAAAAATCTGTATAGAGGAAATATAAAGAACATTTTTGTGGGTGTTATGATTCTACTATTCGGATTGTGGGTGATATATATAAATGTAGATGGTATAAAGCAACATAATAAAATTATCTTAATTTTGGGAGGAGAGCCATACCTTTTTGATTATCATAAAGAATTAAAGGTATACAAAAAAATTGGAGTGGCATTAAATAATGATGATGCGAAATCTTTTGAAAAATATACACAATGGAAAGAATACGTACAGAAGAAATATAGTAATTTAAAAAATAATGAAGATTTTTATCGTTTCTTGAATAAAAAACTAAGAATAATAAAACAGGCAAAAGAAGTGACTAAAAATATAATACTTCCATTAGAATTAGTGGTTCCACAGATTGCTTATGATACTTCAAAAAGTATTATTGATGTATGTATATGTTTCGTTGCTATTACAGTATTATTTATAAATGTATTAATGAAAATTGACGATAGTATAAATTTTTTTGAAGATTATATGGAATTAATATTATTAAATAACCAAAAGTAAAATTGTAAATTGAGTAATTTGTTTTATAGGGGGATAAATGGGATTATTCGAAATACTAAAAGGCGAACAGCCAGGCATAATAACCTCACTCCTGCATTACAGAAATGTAGGGCAGTACGGTGAGTATTTAACAGAATATGCACTTACACATGACAACATAGCTGGTGATCTAGTTGTCCTCAAGAATGTTTATGTCCCGACAGGCAACAAGACTACGGAAATAGATATGTTGATGATACATGAGAAGGGCATATTTGTAATTGAAAGTAAAAATTATAGTGGATGGATATTTGGCGATTACAATCAGCTGAATTGGACACAGAGCTTTCCGAATGGAGAGAAGCATAAGTTTTATAATCCAATAAAGCAGAATAGGACACATATAAAAGCGTTGGCTGAATATCTGGGAAAGCCAATGTCAGAATTTATGTCATACATAGTATTTTCTGAGAGGTGCACATTGAAGAAAGTACCGCCAGATACATCGGATGTTATAATAGTGCGTAGACCACATATGCTCAAAAGGTTACGTTCTCAGATTGACAGTATGCCAGTTAAGTACACTCATGATGAGATAGTGGCAATGAAGGACAAGCTGACAAATCTGACCAATAAGAGCACTGCTGAAAAGAAACAGCATATTGAAAATATCAAGACAAAGTGTCCGTTTTGTGGTCGTGAACTTGTGAAAAGAAATGGCAAATATGGCATGTTCTGGGGATGTAGCGCATATCCGAAGTGCAAATTTACAAGACCAATAGATAAATAACACCGAGAATGGACACCGAGAATGTGACACCGGAAATGATCAATTCAGGTAATCATGTGGATCTTTCACGATTGGAACCTTAAATATGGAAGGAAGGTCAGCCTATATGGAACACATACATATTGTAAAAACAGGAATAACGGAGTTAGATGTTGATTGCGTGGTCAATGCTGCAAATGAAGGATTATGGGCAGGTGGCGGAGTATGTGGTGCTATCTTTAAAGAAGCCGGTTATGATGAATTGACGGATGCTTGTAAGAAGATAGGTCATTGTGACACGGGAAGTGCTGTCATTACTCCCGGATTTCGGTTGAAAGCTAAATATATTATTCATGCTGTTGGACCTCAATGGCATGGTGGTAATCATGATGAAGAACAATTACTTCGGAAATGTTATCAAACAGCATTGCTTTTGGCACAGGATAATGGATGTAAATCTATAGGATTTCCTCTGATATCATCCGGTATATATGGATACCCCAAGAAAGAAGCATGGCAGGTGGCACTAAGAGCAGTCGCCGATTCTCTTGATTCCTTAGTGGATATGGAGGTTTACTTTGCTGTATTAGATGATTCAATGCTTGCTGTGGGACAGGAAATATATTGCGTTATGTTTGATAATCCAGATGACTCACTATTAGCATCAATAGATAAAGAAATGCTGTGGAAGTGTATAGAAATGTTGTGTAAAATACGAAAAATCGAATGGAATACACCACCATCAAAGGATGGAGTAATTCATCTAGCATTTCCTGTTTATCCTGAGGAACTTTGGCAGGTATTCAATTTGATGAAGCCCGACATACATTTTGCAACCAATATGGAGAAACTGCCACGAAGAATAGTGTCTAGTGAGATGTCCGTAAAACAGATTAATACAAGGCTCACATGGATTCAAATGGGTGAGCGTTTTTGTGATGGTAATATTGCAGCGGAGGTCGAAAATGGAAATCTGCTGAAAATGTTACTGCGCTTGGATGATCTGTTAAAAAAACAGGAGAAGCATCACTTACCACTGTAGGATATATTGATGTGATAAAGAGACAAAAGTGTAATGATGATATATGATGGGAGAAAGAGATATGAATGACAAGACAAACACTTTAAAAGCCGCCATCTACGGCTTGGCGGTAGGTGATGCTGTTGGAGTTCCATACGAATTCCGGGGCAGAGGGACATTTGAATGCACAGATATGATAGGCTACGGTACGCACAATCAGCCGGAGGGAACCTGATCGGATGATACCAGTATGGCGCTTGCCACTTGCGCCAGTATCAAAGCGTGTGGCAGAGTTGATGTGGACGACATCAGAGACAGATTCCGCAGATGGCTAAAAGAAGGAGCATATACACCATTTGGAGAAGTATTTGACTGCGGCAATACGTGCGCTGAGGCTATCAGATCTGGAAGAGGTTGTGATGACGAATGGTCCAATGGCAATGGTTCACTCATGAGAATCATTCCGTTGGCATTTGTTGAAGGGATAACGGACGCGGAGATAGAGGCTGTGTCAGCTATAACACATGCACACAGTTTGTCGAAGCTTGCCTGTGTGTGTTATGTCAGGATTGCCATTGATCTTGTAAATGGTGTGCCGCTTGCAGAGTCGATAAAGAGACATGTGCCGGGTAATTCAAAGTTGTCGGGAGCTATCGGTATTGAAAATGTGTTGAGAAGTGATGGCATGGGATCTTCAGGCTATGTGGTTGATACATTTGTGGCGGCTATGTGGTGCCTGCTTACGACGGATAACTACAGGGATTGTGTGCTCAAGGCGGTGAATCTGGGCAGCGATACGGATACGACAGCAGCGGTAGCCGGGGGACTTGCGGGAATCATGTATGGACTTGAAGGTATACCAGATGAGTGGTTGTCAAAGATGAAGTCAATGGACATGATAGATCAAGAATTGTTTTCTTCGCTCCAATAATTGCAATCCCACATCCCTGAGGATATAGTATCATTGAAAAGCCTCATAAAAACAGATATAATGATTGACAACGGCCCATCACATCAAACAAAGAGTTGTGACGGGCTTTATCTTTAAAGGATAAAGGAGATACATAAAAATGGCAGATTTTAAATACGAAATAGTGGAGCACATAGGAGTGATCTCGGAAAGTGCAAAGGGATGGACTAAGGAACTTAATAAGATATCGTGGAACGGTGGCACACCAAAGTATGATATCAGAGAGTGGGCACCGGAGCATGAGAAGATGGGTAAGGGTGTGACACTTACAGAAGAGGAAGCGTCTAAATTAAAGGCGTTGCTGTAGAGACAGCACGAGAAAGGACTAGGTCAATGAAGATATTTGTTGATGCTGACGCGTGTCCGGTGGTTGATATAGTTGAAGACATAGCAATAAAATATAACATCCCGGTAACGCTTCTATGCGATACGAACCATGTCCTCACATCTGATTACAGTGAGGTTATCGTGGTTGGGGCCGGGGCGGATGCTGTGGATTACAAGCTGATAAGCATTTGCCATAGAGGTGATATAGTTGTAACTCAGGATTATGGCGTGGCTGCAATGGCGCTGGGAAAAGGTGCATTTGCGATACACCAATCGGGAAAGTGGTATACAAATGAGAATATCGATCAGATGCTTATGGAGAGACATTTGAATAAAAAGGCGAGAAGGGCATCGAGCAGGAATCATATCAAAGGGCCGAGGAAGAGGACAGAAGAGGATGACCAGAGATTTGCGGAGTCATTTGAGAAGCTGCTGCGGAAGGCAAATAATCTGTAGATACATATGAAGGTGGAGGGGGATTCGAACCCTCACCACCAATGAACCGGAAGAGGACAGATTTTAATGAATGATAAAAATACAAACAGAACAATAGAATACTACAACAAATATGCTGACAGATATTCCGAGGTAACCAGAAATGCTGACATGTCGGACATTTACAAGCGATTTGAGGAACATCTCAAGCCGGGCAGCAGGATTCTTGATCTTGGCTGCGGCAGTGGCCGTGACAGCAAATATTTTCTGGACAAGGGATATGATGTCGTATCTCTGGATGCGTCTGAGGCTATGTGCAGGAAAACTCAGGAGCTGACGGGAAAAGAGGCTGTACATAAGCGCATTGAGGACATGAAGTACGAAAATGAATTTGATGCTGTGTGGGCATGTGCCTCGATGCTCCATGTTGACAAGGGTGATATGATCAAGATCTTTGCGAAGGTTATGAAAGCACTTAAGATTGATGGTGTATTTTATGCTTCGTGGAAGTATGGAAAAGGTGAGCAGACGCGGGATGATGGAAGAACATTTGCCAATTATACCGAGACAAAGGTTTGTGATATGGTGTATTCGGTTTCAGGCGCGGCCCTTGAGGATGTATGGACGAGTCAGGATGTGAGAACTGACAGGACAGGTCAGGGACATTTGTGGGTAAATGTTCTGGTGAAGAAGACCAGAGTTGTCATAACTGAGAAGGAGTTCCTGAATATTTTCTGGAAACAATACCAGATCATTGAGAAGGATGTCCGGATCAGTTCTGAGTATGTGGATATCCACAAGAGCAACTTCTCGACATTTTCAAGCAGATACATAAATATGTTCTTGAATATCTGTAGCAATATAGACTCTCTGATAGAGATATATTGCAAGATAGTCGAGGAGGATGATTACAGGAAGAAGTACAGCATACATGACAGGCTTACTCCTGTGCTTAGAAAATTCCCGGATATCCGGCTGGATGCGGTGAGGACGATAGATACTTTTGAGGATATTGAGCTGAAGCCGTTCAGTGCGTTTGTGGGTGACCGGATCGCAGATTGGTGGAATGACTATAATCTGGTGAAACATGCCAGAAGTGACAGAAACGAGAAGACTGGAATGTATAATTTCCAGCGGGCAAATCAGAAGAATGTGCTGACGGCGATGGCAGCGTATTTTATCGTGTGCAACCGTATATATGAGGAGATATGCGAGATCTCGGCAACACCGAAGAGGCTTCTCAAGTCAAAAATATTCCTGTATGTGAAGAATGGTGAGTAGATAAGGAAAGGTAATAGACCATGGTAAAACAAATAGTAAGAGATCAGATGTTTCTCAGCCAGAAGTCATCTCCGATGACTCCTATGGATGCGGGAATCATTGCAGATATGCAGGACACATTAGCGGCAAATCAGGCGAGGTGTGTCGGCATGGCGGGCAACATGATCGGATATAAGAAGAGGATAATCATCGTCAGTATGGGATTTGCCAATGTTGTCATGTTGAATCCGGTTCTTCTGTCAAAGTCGGGGGCTTACGAGACAGAGGAGGGATGTCTGTCTCTGGACGGCATGAGAAAGGTGACAAGGTATAGAGACATAGAAGTAGAGTTCCAGGATGCATCATTTGCAAAAAAGCGTATGAAGTTCAACGGATATATAGCCCAGATAGTGCTCCATGAGATGGATCACCTTGAGGGGCGTATTATTTAGGAGAGTTTATGGAATCAAAAGATGGAACATGGATCATGTATGGCGTTTCAGAGGATGATCCGGAGTGCCTGCACACGGTGGACGAGCTTACCAGGTATATAGAGGAGGTGGGCTTCCTGCCTCTTTTCCGGAATGAGATACCTGGATTTTCGGTGGAGGAGCGAACCACGGAGAAG
The DNA here is from genome assembly GCA_900548215.1 of uncultured Coprococcus sp. Classification (GTDB taxonomy): domain Bacteria; phylum Bacillota; class Clostridia; order Lachnospirales; family Lachnospiraceae; genus Coprococcus. The sequence goes on from URJI01000026.1 coordinate 23,813, forward strand.
TACTGGTGGAGTGAGGATGCACAGAGGGATCCTTGGGTATGGCGTGAGATCATAGCCAGAAGAGGCGATATAGCATACGGCAAATTTTTCCACAATAAGGCGGGATTTATCTCAAAGAAATGGTTCCCGTATTTTGCAAATTACAGAAGATCGGGATATGATTTTGATGCCAGATGGGATGATGAGCTTGCATCATTCAGACAGAAGAAGATCATGGATCTGTTCATGGATGACCGGATAGATGAGGAGAGCGATGCTGAATTTGCAGTAGAAAAACTGGAGAGTATGTATGATACAGCGCTGTTCTCATTTGATATCAAGAAGCTTGCCGGATTTGGCAAGGACGGTGAGAAGGGTTTTGAGGGTACGATGACGCAGCTTCAGATGCAGACCTACCTGTGTGCCTGTGACTTCAGAAAGCGGGTGAACAAAAAGGGGGCGGAATACGGCTGGAATGTGGCTATGTATTCCATGCCGGAGAAACTGTGGGGATATGACCACGTGACGTCTGCATATGGTGTGAGCCCGGAGGAGTCATGGGAGAGGATAGTGAAGCATATGGATGATATCTACCCGATTGCCACAGAGAAACAGATAAAGAAAGTCTTAAAGTAGAGACGGTATACAGACAAGATGACGGAAGAATTTATATATGGAAACTGCATCAACACGATTGAAAATAGTCATGTTGGTGCAGTTTTTTATGAAATAAATTGGATGACATAGCAAATACTCCTATAGTAGTTACTCTATATGAAATATTTATTCTTTTATATAAAATTTATATGGACTTACGGTTTACATGAACTTACATTAATTCAAAACTCTAATTCAAAACTTTACATCAAAAGTTTACACATAACATTACATATATCTTTACATATGTGTTTACATATGATATGTTTATATGCAAGTCAGGTTATAAAGAATAATATGATGCCTACTTGAAGAGGAGAAATGATGAACACTGTATATGATGTTATTATCGTGGGAACTGGCGCTGCAGGTTTGTTCTGTGCGTTGAATTTTCCAGAGACAAAAAAAGTCTGTATTATCACAAAAAGGCGGGCTGATGAGTCCGACTCTTTTTTGGCCCAGGGCGGCATATGTATGCTGCGGGGGGAGGAAGACTACGAAGATTATTTTGAAGACACCATGAGAGCCGGTCATTATGAGAACAATAAAAAGACAGTCGATCTGATGATCAGATCATCGAATCTTGTTATCAGAGAATTGATAAGGCTTGGAGTCAGATTTGAGAGAGATGAGAGCGGAAAGCTTGCCTTCACCAAGGAGGGAGCTCACAGCCAGCCAAGAATATTGTTCCACGAGGACATTACCGGCAAAGAGATTACATCCACTTTGCTGGAGTGTGCAAAGAAGAAATCCAATATCGAGATATATGAGTATACTACTATGCTTGACATCGTCTGCAATGACAATGCCTGTGGTGGAGTGATTATAGCTGATGATGAGAAGAACATAGGCATACTTAGATCCAACAACGTTGTATTGGCGTGTGGTGGAATCGGAGGTATATATAAGAACTCAACGAATTTTGCCCATATAACAGGTGATGCCATAGCAATTGCCTTAAAACATGGTGTAGAGGTAGAGAATCTGAATTATGTGCAGATCCACCCGACGACACTGTTTAGCCGGAATAAAGGAAGAAGGTTTCTGATATCTGAATCTGTGAGAGGCGAAGGCGCATGGCTTCTTAACAAGGCGGGAGAAAGGTTTACAGATGAACTGCAGCCTCGTGATGTAGTCAGCCGCGCAATATGGAAACAGATGGAGATAGATGAAACGGAGCATGTGTGGGAAGATCTGAGACCGCTTGGAAGAGATGTGATCTTGCAGCATTTTCCACATATATACAAGCAGTGTAAGGATGAGGGATATGATGTGCTAGTTGAACCGATACCGGTTGTGCCGGCTCAACATTACCACATGGGCGGAGTGAAGGCAGATCTTGCCGGAAGGACATCCATGGAAGGATTGTACGCGGTAGGAGAAGTCGGATGTAATGGAGTGCATGGCAGAAACAGACTGGCAAGCAATTCGTTACTTGAGTCGCTTGTATTTGCACAGAGAGCGGCAGATGATATCATGTTCAGCAGAGAGCACAGAGGCTGTGGAGAAGACAACATAGATCTGTCTGAATATGAAGATATAGATGGTTTGTTTAGAGAATATAAGAATATAGTTTTGACAGAAACGGAAAGAAGAGGCTGAGAATGAATCAGATAACAATGAAATTGAATGCGGACAAGCTTATAATGATGGCTTTACAGGAGGATATCACAAGTGAGGATGTATCCACAAATGCGGTGATGCCAAAGGCACAGAAAGGAAAAGTAGACCTGATATGCAAGCAGGATGGAATCATTGCAGGACTTGATGTATATGCAAGAGTATTTACACTCTTAGATGACAGCACTGAGGTTGAGTTCTTCTGCAAAGATGGCGATGAGGTGAAGGCTGGCCAGCTTATGGGAATTGTGACTGGTGATATCAGGGTTCTTCTCTCTGGCGAGAGGGTTGCGCTTAATTATCTCCAGCGTATGAGTGGCATAGCTACATATACCCATGAGGTTGCAGAACTTCTTAAAGGAAGCAAGACTACTCTGCTGGATACCAGAAAGACCACACCTAATTGCCGTATATTTGAGAAGTATGCAGTCAGAGTCGGCGGAGGAAGCAATCACAGATACAATTTGTCAGATGGAGTATTGCTTAAGGATAATCATATAGGCGCTGCGGGAAGTATAACCAATGCAGTTAGAATGGCAAAGGATTATGCACCATTTGTCCGCAAGATAGAGGTTGAAGTTGAGACACTGGATCAGGTAAAAGAGGCTGTTGAAGCAGGAGCCGATATCATTATGCTTGACAATATGACAACGGATCAGATGAGGGCTGCGATTGATTTGATCGATGGACGTGCGGAGACAGAATGTTCAGGCAATGTTACAAAAGAGAACATAGAGAGACTGATATCATTGGGAGTGGATTATATATCAAGCGGTGCGCTTACACACAGCTCACCTATAATGGATATATCGATGAAAAATCTTCATGCGGAGGAATAAAGTGAAGGCAAAAGAGAGAAGGGAAAGGATACTTGACATTGTGAAGAATTCAGATGTCCCTGTTCCGGCAAATAAGCTTGCGTCAGAATTTGAAGTCAGCAGACAGATAATAGTGCAGGATATTGCAGTGATCAGGGCGGCTGATGATGGCATAATTGCAACTAACAGGGGTTATATATACAAGAATGAATCAAAATGTCAGAGAGAGTTTAAAGTAAAACACGGTTATGACAGGACTGAGGAAGAACTCACGATCATAGTTGATTATGGCGGTGTTGTAAAGAATGTAAGTATAAGTCATACAGTGTACAATCGTGTTACTGCAAAGATGAATATTGCTTCCAGATACGACGTGGCAAAATTTATGAAAAAATTGGAAAACAGCCAGTCGTCCCTGCTTGGAAATGCTACGAACGGATATCACTACCATCTGATAGAGGCTCCAAGTGAAGAGATCCTGGACACCATAGAGCAGAAACTTGATGAGACAGGCTTCCTTGTTCCGTGGCAGGAGTGGGAGAAATAATACAAAATGATTTGGAGAGAATAAAATGACGATAAAAGAGATACAGGATGAGATAATCAGACTGAAGAAAGAGAAAGATTTCTGCATACTGGCACATGCTTATCAGGGACATGAGATTCTTGAAGTTGCAGATTATATGGGAGATTCATATGGACTTAGCGTTGAGGCGAGCAAGGATTCCCGCAAAAATATAATAATGTGTGGTGTGCGTTTTATGGCGGAGACATGTAAGATACTGTCCCCTGATAAGAATGTGTATCTGCCTAATCCTGAAGCCGGATGTCCGATGGCTGAACAGATGAACCTTGAAACGTTGAATGAGATGAAGAAGAAGTATCCGGGATATGCGGTTGTCGCCTATATAAATACGACATCTGAATTGAAAACTGCCTGTGATGTATGTGTGACATCTTCATCTGCAGTGCAGATATGCAGCAAGCTTGATAATGACAAGATTCTTTTTATTCCAGATCCGAATCTTGGAAATTATGTTCAAAAGCAGATGCCGGAAAAGGAATTTGTGTTCTTTAACGGCGGATGTCCTAGACATCTTGCGGTTACCATAGATGATGCTTTGAAGGCAAAAGAGCTACATCCACATGCGGAACTTCTTGTCCATCCTGAGTGCAGGCCGGATGTAGTAGCAGAAGCTGATTATGTAGGTTCAACCACAGGAATCATGGCATATGCCAGAAAGTCAGAGAAAAAAGAATTTATCATCGGTACAGAGCACAGTATTGTGGAGCATCTTCAGTATGAGTGCCCTGACAAAATGTTCTATCCAATATCTTCAAAACTGATGTGCCATAATATGAAGCTTACTACCCTGGTTGATATATTGAATGTATTAAAGGGTACAGGTGGCGAAGAGATAGTCCTTTCTGATGAGGTGATGGAGGGAGCTTCCCGCTGCATCAACAGAATGATCGCGCTTGGATAACGATTTGCGGATGCCTGACATACGATATTGATGAATATTTATTGAGGTGTGTATGTCATCACAGATCATATGGTGGTGAAGGAGGGACATATCAAAAGCTTTGACGACGATAAATTTTACCGAATGGAAGCGACCTTCCAC
>URJI01000027.1 GCA_900548215.1 uncultured Coprococcus sp.
TTAAATGAATCAATGCTGATATTTCCAACTGTTATGTTCTTTGGATCTGTCTCATCCTTACCCCTGTATACTTTATATCGTCTTATGAGTGCATTCACCTTGCGGTTGAACTCGTTCTGTGTAAATGGCTTTGGAAGGAAGTCATCTCCTCCCACATCATACGCCTCGTTCTGATCAGGCTCTTTTGTCTTTGCTGTAAGAAACAGAACCGGTATTGAAGAAAACTCTCTTATCTTCTCACAAGCCCCAGTTCCCGAAAGTCTCGGCATCATGATATCCATGACTATCAGATCTATACTGTTATCTGCCCTGACCGCCTCGACAGCTTCCATGCCGTCCACAGCCTCAACCACATCATATCCCAATCTCTTCAGATAAATATTCAGCAGTGTTCTTATATCCTGCTCATCATCAACCACAAGTACCTTTACTTTATCGTTCTCCATCATTTCACTCCTTATCCTAATTTTATGATCTATTATCCCTGTATAACCATCAGGCACCATATCCCTCATAACGCCATATGTGCGCTTTATTGCGCTTCTTATTATAGCAAATTAATATATTGTTATCGGACGTATATCTGCTTTGTAAGGAAATTTAAGTGAATTAACTATCAGATCATTATAAAGCAACAGGAGCCCATCATCTGATGGACTCCTGCCTTTTCTTTATAAAATGATTGGAAGAGCTATAGTTAGGTGTGTCTAACTATTTGTAAGTATATTCAGATCTGCCTGATCTGTCAATACTGACAAGGCTCTTCGCGATGATAATATTTATCAGTTCGTCCTTCTAAGCTCTCGTCTTCTTCTGATACGTCTGAATACACCCATAATCATATCCCTATAAATATATGGATTAAATATCAGCAGCAGTGGAAAAAGCTCCAATCTGCCCGCAAGCATATCAAACATCAACACGTATTTTGACAGTCCTGTAAGTCCGCCAAAATTCTGTGTAGGCCCCACCTGTGAAAGTCCAGGGCCTATATTGTTCAGGCACGATGCGACAGCAGTGAAATTTGTCACAAGATCCCGGCCCTCTATGGACACAAGGAACACCGAAGCTGTGAATATACCCATGAGAGTGATAAAATACACATTCACTGCCCTGACAACTTCATGCTCTACCGGCTTTCCGTCCATCTTGATCTTCTTGATATTCTTTGGATGGAAGTAAGAACCAAGCTCCTTGACAACAGTCTTTGCCATGATTACAAGCCTGGATACCTTCATGCCGCCACCTGTACTTCCTGCACAGGCACCTACAAACATCAGTACAACGAGCACCGTCTTACACATCTGGGACCACTGATCAAAATCCGCCGAAGCATAACCCGTTGTGGTTATGATCGATGCGACCTGAAAGGCTGCATGTCTTATAGCATCTCCGATATTTGCCATAGTCTGCATCAGGCTCAGAGTTATTATAGTTATCGCACCGAGTATTATCAGCAGATATGTTCTGACCTCCTCCATAGACAGCGCTTTTCTTATGTTCCTGAACAACACAAAGTAATAAAAGTTAAAATTGATTCCGAACATTATCATAAACACCGTTACAACCCACTGTATATACGGTGAAAAACTTGCAAAGCTGTCATTTTTTATGCCAAATCCACCCGTTCCGGCAGTTCCAAATGCCGTACACAATGAATCAAACAAAGGCATGTGTCCGAACAGAAGAAAAACCACTTCAAGCACTGTCATGCCAAAATAAATCACATACAATATTCTTGCAGTGTGCTTAAGTCTCGGCACTAGTTTTCCAACAGATGGTCCCGGGCTCTCCGCCTTCATAAGATTCATATTTGTTCCTGAAGCACTGTTCATCGGAATAACTGCAAGCAGGAACACCAGCACACCCATACCACCTATCCAGTGAGTAAAACATCTCCAGAACATCATGCCATGCGACATCCCTTCAACATCGCTTAGTATACTTGCTCCAGTTGTGGTGAAGCCGGATATAGTCTCAAACAGGGCATTTGTAAATGAAGGGATTTCTCCTGAAATATAAAACGGCATACAACCAAATATACTGAGAGCCAGCCAGCTAAATGCAGTGGCAACGCATCCTTCTTTCAAATATATAGTCTGATTCTCAGGTTTTTTCAGTGTCATAAGTGTACCTATAACCAGGCACGCTGCAATAACCACCAGAAAAGAAAATATCTCATGTTCCTGATATATCAATGATGTGGCACATGGCAGGACAAGCAGCAGCCCCTCCAGCCTTATGATCTGCCCCAATATATATACGATCATGGAATTATTCATAGTGTCAATATGCGCCTCCTACGCAAGAATGTCCCTTATGTCCGTAAATCCGGTCTCTGTAGTGACTATCATGGCTGTGTCTCCAACCTGAATGGAATCCTGACCTGTAGGAAGAAGTATGTTACCATTTCTATTTATAAATGCAATGAGCAGATTCTTTTTAAGATTAAGATCCTTAAGCGGTACATCGGTAACATCAGACTTCTCAGACACACGAAACTCAATGGCCTCCGCTCTCGAATCAAACATGTGATAAAGTGTCTCTATGTTATTGCTGTTAGAATTTTTCTTTGCTCGTACATAGGCAACTATCGACTCCGCAGTGATACTGCACGGATACACAACGCTGCCAAGATCCAGACTGTTTATAACCTCACGGAAATTGCTCCTGTTTATCTTGGTTATCGTCTTTGCATTTGAATGCTTTCTCGCATGGAGTGTCAGAAGTATGTTTTCCTCATCAATTCCAGTCAATGATACAAATGACTCAGTCTCCCCGAGGCCTTCCTCATTCAATATCTCCTGATCTGTTCCATCACCGTTTATGATGACTGCTTTAGGCAGAAGAACCGACAGTTCCTCACAACGATTCTTATTCTCTTCTATTATCTTCACGGATATTCCCATATTTATGAGCTGTCCAGCCAGATAATATGCTACATTTCCCCCGCCTATTATCATGGTGTCCTTTACCCTGGCTGTCTTGAAACCTATATGTTCCATGAACTTACGGGACATCGATCTTGTTCCTACACATGACATGATATCTCCCGCCTTGAGCACAAAATCTCCGGAAGGTATATAAAACTCCCCGGCTCTCTCAACAGCCGCTATCAGTATATTGATAGGTTTCTGTCTGCTTGCGAGATCCTTACCGAGATCAGCTATGCTCTTGTTGTCAAGCATATTCTTCTCCGGGATCTTGATCCTTGTCATCTCCGCCTGTCCATGTGCAAATGAATTGATCTCAAGTGCTGTCGGCAGATAGAGGACTCTTGACACCTCTATCGCAGTCTCAAGCTCCGGGTTGATGATCATCGTGAGTCCAAGTTTTTCCCTGAGATAACTTGCCTCCTTGCTGTAGTCCGGATCTCGAAGTCTTGCTATCGTTGCACAGTCACCAACCTGCTTTGCTATAGTGCAGCACAGGATATTAAGCTCATCTGATGACGTCACTGCAGCAATAAGATCCGCATTCTGTATTCCGGCATCCAGCTGCACGCTGTGATTTGCCCCATTCCCGACAACGCCCATCACATCATACTGATTGGAATATGTCGCTACCTTCTGCGGATCCTTATCTATGATTGTTATATCATGTCCTTCGTTCGCCAACTGCTTAAGGATCGCAACGCCGACCTTGCCACAGCCAACTATTATAATTTTCAGTCCCGTCTTCTTGCTTGATCTACTACCAAACACAGGCCTATCCTCCTTGAATATCTTCATATAACTAAGCAAAGTATAACATGAAGATTTTAAAAATCAACCACCGCTGCTTTTCTTTACCAAAGTCTTACACGAACAGCCTTATTATGCAGCAGACCAGAACAAATATCACAAACGCTATGCCAACTATCATATTCGTTCTCTTGCTGAAACCACGCGTAGGCTTCTTATATATACCATCGTCATTTTTATCGTTTTTGTTCTTTCCCATCTGTTCCTCCTCTCTGCCCCGCCAGACTCATCAGTCTCTTTATGAGCAGATTTACATTTGTGTGGCGTTTCAGGGAATTCTCCCCGCTCCTTATGAAATCCCATGACTCATCATAGGACATATCCGTAGTCTCCGTCTCATTCTCAAAGAAAAACTTCTCCAAAGATCCAGACTCCTCATGAGCTATAGAAAATTCAAGAGCCTTTCTAGTCTTGTCATGCTCATTAAAATTGGCATCGCCATGCAGAAAATGATCCAGATTACATGAAAAATAATACGCCGAATATTTTACCTTCTTACTTCCGATCTTGACGGATGTAAGCGATGTGAGCACATCCAGATTGTCGCTCTTTCTGTGATTTCTCTCCACGACATGAGCCGGGGTGCCCGTCACTATGTAATCCGGATAGTATACCGGATCATCTGTCTCATTGCCGCTGGCCGCCACCAGCGCATCATCTATATACACACCGTCCGTATCGACAAAATGCACTATCTCCAGTATATCCTTTGGATAGAGTCCCGTCTGTTTCAAAAATGGACTGACCATTATCTCATCTATGAACCTCTCTATGTTGTCCGGATGTATGCCATTCTTTGACGTTATATCTCCTCCGGCATGTCCATCATCATTCATGACCATGGCAAACTCAAGCAATATATCGGGATCTATGTCCTCAAGCAGCTGTCCAAACGGAATCTCAAGTGCATTCTTGTCGGACATTCCCTCGACCAGAAACAGCACGATCTTCTTCTTAGGTCGTTTCCCCATTATCAATCCCCGCCTTTCTGAACGCTGATACGACCTTGTATTTCTTGGTATTTCTGTACAGCTCTTCGTCCTGTTCCCCCACGAGTATCTCCCTGAAATAGGTACTTCTCAGATTATTGGTGTTGCCAATTCCCTTCATTCTGATGTACCTGTTCTCCGGATTGGTAGTCGTAAAACATATAAAATCCTTATCTATGACCTCCAATGGTCTCAGGTTATGCGATGTGAAAATAAACTGTCCCTTTCCTGATTCCTGGAATGTCTGCAGCACCTCCCCCAGCAGATACTCAAACACTCCTGCATCCAGCTCATCTATGGCAATCGTACACGACTGCTCATTGTACGCATCTATGATAAGGCTGAGCACTGACACGATCTTTCTGATTCCATCAGACTCATATCGAAACGGCATCAAAAGTCTTCCATCAGGCGCAGCATCGGCATTGTGTTCATTGCTCATATCTGATTCATTGCGGCTCGACACTATCTCCACAACATGACCCATGCTGCCATCCTTCATCATGGTAGGAGAAAGCTCATGCATATCTACATTCAACCCCGGTACGATCTGACTGAGCACTATATTAATATTGTCAAACTGCGACTTGAGCTCTGAAAACACAAGATCCGGCATTATATTTGGCATGTCTGTCTTGAGCAGATACCTGCCGCTCTGGGTATAAAGAGGAAGTCCATAGTTGAGCCTTATATATCCTGTGGACTTTGTGTCCACCACATGAAGATAGAGCTGGCTGTAATACGCAAGCTCCAGCACAACCTGATAAAACTCCGAGTACAGTCCACAGTCATCAAATACTTTCGCCGCACCAATGGAGAACACAAATGATGTTGATTTCTCCTCCGCAAGCCTTCTCACTATGTTCAGCTCATCCAGAGACTTCTTGTCACCCGCCACGAAAAACTTCTGCTTTGACACAGGGCCAAATGGTCTCTCATCCCCGGATGTATCTATGATTGGCTGCATTATGATCTTTCTACCATCAAAATCACCTGACATGCTGAGTTTCTCGTCGCTTATCTTAACCCTGTACTTTGAGTGCTGCGAACTGCCGGCATCGTCTGCACCGTACTGTCCAAAGCCGCCAGGCTGCTCGATCTCAACTGCCGAGAGTGCAAACTCATACACCGCCTTCCTTATTCGCCCATCCGGATATTGAAGATCAAATGTGAACTCAAGTCTGGACTTATCCTGTCCTTTTGCCACACATTCAGCATATACTCCGGGTACTTCAACCCCCATCATAAGGAGCTTTAATATTGCAAGCGCCTCTATAAAGCTCGTCTTACCTGAGCCATTCTGTCCATACAGCCCCAATATATCTGCTTCCGTTCCATACGGAACATATTTCTTTCCGCATGCAAATACTATCTCTCCATGCTCAACACTCTTGAAATTATCAAGGACGGCCTTCTGTATCCTTATCGTAGGCAATCTGTCCCAATGGTCTTCTCTAAATTGTCTGATTCTCATTCACAGTCTCCTCAGATGTTATTGATTTAATACTGTAATTATATGTTTATCCATTTCATTCGTCAACAGACATCATTTTTTGAATTTTTTATTTTATTTTTCTTATCTCTTCTGGTCTTACCATTTCTATATCTTAGTGGGGACTCTCCCATAGCAGAAGAAAATCTCCTGATGAAATAGCTTACATTTTGATATCCCGATTTCATGGCAATCTCGGTCACCGACAGATCTGTGGACTCAAGCATATGTCTAGCATACCTCAGTCTCACATAGTTCACATACTGGGTAAGTGTCATGTGAAATCTCTCGCTGAATAACCTTGACATGTATTTTTCTGACAGATGAAAATGTTCAGAGAGTTCAGCAAGCCCTATGTTATCATGATAATTATCCTGTATATACAGAAGTATCTCCTTTTCCAGTTCACCTGATGCATTCCTTGTCAATTCTTCAAGCTGACCGTATTCCACAAGCAGATCCATCATCTGTAAAAGCCGGATTCTCACCTGTATCTGTCTGTGTGTACCCATTTTCCCATTCTCCGCTGCCAGTTCATCAAGAATAGGTATGAGTTTCCCAAGCAGATTCCGGTTCGCCACATCTGGTCTGAATCCCCGGGTGTGATTCCTGAGTGGGAAAAACACTTCATCCTCCAGGGCATCCTTGGTCTGAAATGATATGAATTCCAGAGGAAATATAAATGTAAAATAGTCCACAGGAGTGTCCGGAGCGCTCATCATATGCAGCACTCCCGGACTTGCAATAAACACTGAGCCGTCTTCTCCTGTGAACTCCTGTCCATCAATCTCCACCGTAAGCGGGCCTTTCCTCACATATATTATCTCCACCTCATCATGCCAATGAACCGGGATCTGAAATGCATGAGGAAAATATCGCATATGATACTCGCAAAATGGATATTCTCTTGTTCCGTGCGGATGATTTTCCTTTAATTCTGCGTACATTGTTCTCCTCTGATATTGATTTGTTATATATTGAGTTGCTTTTTAATCATGCAGCTTTGTCATATTAACTCATATGTGGAATATGTGCAACTTTTAATTGAAATAGTACAAGATTCGCACGGTATCAATGCGATATTATACAATTTAGTTATAGCTCATGATTTTATACCCATCACCAAAGGAGTACTTATTATATGAAAAAATTATCCGCACTTTTTATACCTATATGTTTTGAAACACTATTCTATATGCTGTCCGGCATGGTGGACACACTTATGCTTTCATCAGTTGGCGACTATGCCGTGGGAGCTGTCGGAACCGCCAACAGCTACATAGGCATGTTTATCATCATGTTCTCCATCATATCATCAGGAATGATGACTGTCATGACACAGAACATAGGTGCAGGCAGGCCTGGCATCGCCTATCAGGCTCGTCAGCTTGGCCTTATATTTAATTCAGTCATAGGTGTGGGAATGTCCGTATTCCTGTTCGTCTTCTCCGGCAGCATTCTTGACCTGATAGGAATAGCCGGAAATCTCAGGGAACCTGCCATGAGCTATCTTGAGATCGTAGGCGGAGGGTGCTTCCTTAACGCACTGATTCCAATATTTGCAAGCTACCTCAGAGCATTTGGACATACAAAGCAGCCTCTCATCGCTACCATAATCGGCAACCTTGTAAACTTCGCCTTAAATGCAGTTTTTCTTTTTGCGCTGCATAAAGGTGTGCAGGGCGTCGCTACAGCGACAGTCATATCCAAGGTTATCAACCTTGCAATTGTTATCTTTTTCTCCTGCACCCTTGTAAAAGCAGGGAAAAACCCCGAAAGACTACCTAACAGAACTGTCCTTTCACAGATTATCAGAATCGGTCTGCCATCTGCATTCGAATCCGTTCTGTACAATGTCGCAATGATGCTGGTGGTCAAGTTCCTGAACCAGATGGATACTGACGGAATAAATGTCACGGCACGATCCTACGCAGTCCAGATAAGCAACTTCTCCTACTGCGTCGGCTCAGCACTTGCCCAGGCAAATGCCATCATGACAGGATGGCATATCGGTTCCGGTGATATAGAGGCATGTAAAAGAGATACCAAAAAGGCCGCCATCATCGGTGTGATCGTGGCGACCTGTCTTGAAACTTTATTTGCTGTCACAGCCCCTTGGACCATGAGCCTTTTTACTGACAACCCGGACATGGTTCATATTGTCACAAGGCTTCTTGCAATTGACATCATCCTCGAAGTCGGCAGAGTTACAAACCTTGTATACGGCCAGGCCTTAAAGACCAGCGGAGATGCAGTATTCCCGGCTGTCATAGCAGCGGTCTTTATGTACGTGTGTGCTGTCGGCGGTACATGGATGTTCGGCCTGCACCTTGGGCTCCTTGCAACCGGCGCCTACATAGGCCTCACCTGTGACGAATGTGTGCGCGCAGTGGGTATGGTCCTGCGCTGGCGAAGTGGAAAGTGGACGGAAAAGAAACTGGTGTGATAATACACTAATACCAGACGTATTCCAGAATGTATCAGACCAGTCATTCGCTAGGCTTTTATCACAGGATTCCCCCTATCATATACACCACAAATGCTGCAATCCACGCCACAACGCACTGCCAGATCACTACCATGACTGCCCAGCGGTGTCCCATCTCCCTCTTGATGGAGGCAATGGCTGCTATACAAGGCGAGTAAAGCAGGCTGAATACGAGCAGCGATGCTGCAGCCCTGGCTGTGATGGCTGCGGTCACTGATCCGTTAAACAGAATCTCGAGTGTGGATACCACGCTCTCCTTCGCCATGATACCGCTTATGAGCGACGTACATATTCTCCAGTCGCCAAGTCCAAGCGGCTTAAATATCGGTACCAAAAGTCCGGCTATCGCAGCAAGTATGCTGCCCTGCGAGTCTTTCACCATATTGAGGTGCATATCAAAGCTCTGAAGGAACCAGATACATATAGTTGCAAGGAATATAACTGTGAACGCCTTCTGAAGAAAGTCCTTTGCCTTCTCCCACAGGAGCTGGCCTACGTTCTTCGCACCCGGAAGTCTGTAATTTGGAAGCTCCATGACAAAAGGAACCGCATTGCCCTTAAACAATGTGCTCCGGTAAATCATAGCTACGATTATTCCTATCGCAATTCCGAGGAAATAAAGCCCTGCCATAATAAGACCGCCCTTTCCAGGGAAGAATGCGCTTACAAAGAACGCATATATAGGAAGCTTAGCCGAACAGCTCATGTATGGAGTGAGCAGAATAGTCATCTTTCGATCTCTCTCACTCGGGAGTGTCCTGGTTGCCATAACGGCCGGAACCGTACAGCCAAAGCCTATCAGCATCGGAACTATGCTCTTGCCGGAAAGTCCAATCTTCCTTAGCAGCTTATCCATGACAAACGCGACTCTTGCAATGTATCCACTGTCCTCCATAAGTGACAGGAAGAAAAACAAGGTAACAATTATTGGGAGGAAGCTGAGCACACTTCCCACTCCTGCAAATATTCCATCCATAACCAGACTCTTGACCACCACATTTACATTTGCTGCGGTGAGAAGCTTCCCGACCTGAACCGTGAGTGCATCTATCCCCATCTCCAGAAGTTTCTGAAGTCCTGCTCCGATCACGTTAAATGTCAGGTAGAACACCGCCAGCATGATACCTATAAAACATGGGATTGCGGTATACTTGCCCGTAAGAATGCGATCTATCTTCTCGCTTCTGATCCTCTCCTTGCTCTCCTTTGGCTTAACTACGCAGTTTTCACATACCTTTTCTATGAAATTAAATCTCATATCAGCTATGGCTGCACTTCTGTCAAGTCCTCGCTCTTTTTCCATCTGGATTATCAGATGTTCTATCGTCTCTTTCTCGTTCTCATCAAGTCCAAGCCTTTCAAGTATGAGATGATCTCCCTCTATGATCTTGGTCGCAGCAAATCTAAGCGGCAGATCTGCCGCCTTTACATGATCCTCTATGAGATGCGCCACCGCATGTATACATCTATGTACTGCTCCGCCAAACTCATTCTCATCACAGAAGTCCTGTCTTCCAGGCTTTTCCTGATACTTGGCTATATGTATAGCGTGTCTTACAAGCTCATCCACACCCTCATTCTTTGCCGCAGATATGGGTACAACCGGGGTTCCAAGCATTGCCTCCATCCCATTTACATCTATGGAGCCTGAATTGCCTGTGACCTCATCCATCATGTTGAGCGCAACGACAACAGGTATCTCCATCTCGAGAAGCTGCATTGTGAGATACATATTTCGCTCTATATTAGTAGCGTCTACTATATTGATGATAGCCTTTGGGTGATCGTCAAGCACGAAGTTTCTGGACACGATCTCCTCGCTGCTATAAGGAGACATCGAATATATTCCGGGAAGATCTGTCACGGAAGTATTCTCCCTGCCCCTTATTGGACCATCCTTTCTGTCGACAGTCACTCCGGGGAAATTGCCTATATGCTGATT
The DNA here is from genome assembly GCA_900548215.1 of uncultured Coprococcus sp. GTDB lineage: Bacteria > Bacillota > Clostridia > Lachnospirales > Lachnospiraceae > Coprococcus. Next base: position 10,655 of record URJI01000027.1, read on the forward strand.
TGATCCGGTGAGCTGATTGAACAGTGTCGTCTTTCCACAGTTCTGGTTTCCAACCAGGGCAAATGTAAGTCTTGTTCCTTCCGGAAGCGGATCGCCATCCCCTTTGACGTGATATTTTCCTTCCTCGCCAAGTCCCGGATGTTCCTTCTCCTCTATTGTCTCAACCCTGGCGTGAGCTCTGGATCTTGTCTCTATCTGCTCTGCATCTATCTGCTCTGCATCTGCAAGTCTGAGTGTAAGTTCATATCCATGGATCTGAAACTCCATAGGATCGCCCATCGGGGCAAGCTTCACAAGGGTGAGCTCCGCACCGGGAATAACACCCATGTCAAGGAAATGCTGTCTTAGCTCTCCTTCACCGCCAACGGTCTTTATTCTGGCGCTCTGTCCCACCTTCAAATCTCTCAGTGTCATAGTTGATTATCCTTCTTTCATCATTCGTCCAGATTCATCCCCGCAGTCTTTCAATGCCACAAAATCGTCTGTCGAATGCCGTCTATTTGTGTTTATTGATATTTTTTCTCAATTATAACACGATGAGTTCTATGCGCAATATATAGATCCTGATTATCGTCTATATTTTTATGATTTTTTCATTTGCATCTCTGTCTATAGAAGTCAGTTTCTTAAGTTCCTTCACCGTAAACACACCGCAGACAATCGCAGTTATTCCATCCGCTATTGGTCCCGCATACATGACACCATCAATTCCCATGAACATAGGGAATATGATGATGAGCGGCAGCAGAAATAGTATCTGCCTTGTGAGTGACATGAACACACCAAGTTTTGCCTTGCCTATAGAATTAAAGAAATTGGATGTCACCGGCTGGATTCCATTTACGATGGTTAGGAACATGTATATCCTGAAATATCTCTCGGAAAACTGGAAGTACAGTTCGCTTCCCTCTCCAAATGCGCTGATGATCTGTCTTGGAAATAACTGGAATGCCACAAATGCCACAACCGACAGAGCTGATGCTGCTGCAAGCGCCAGAAGATAAGTCTTTCTCACCCTCCTGTATTTTCCTGCGCCATAGTTGAAGCCTATGATCGGCTGGGTTCCCTGGGATATTCCTATTACTATAGCCATAAATATCATGTTGACCTTGCTTATTATTCCTGAACACGCAATAGGTATGTCTCCCCCATACACCGACTGTGCTCCGTATCTTGACAGAGTATTGTTCATGACCACCTGGACTATCGCCATGGCTATCTGATTGAAACACGCCGACGCACCGAATCTGAATATATTGCCGCAGGTCTCTCCTCGCATAACAAAACTTTCTCTGGTAAGATTTATTGTCTTGAAATGGAACATATATCTGAGACTTATGGCAAATGATATGATCTGTCCTGTGATGGTAGCCAAAGCCGCACCGCGCATACCCATATCAAATCCAAATATCAGTATTGGATCAAGTACAGTGTTGATGATGGCTCCTGTCAGCATGGATATCATAGAATATCTCGGACTTCCATCTGCCATAATAAGCTTGCTCATTCCGGTATTCGCTATCAGGAACGGAAAACCTATTGCTGTGATCCTTGTGTACTCCTGAGCAAATGGCAGGACTTTGTCAGTTGCGCCAAATGCCTTAAGCATCGGTGTCAGAAAAATGCTTGTCACCAGAAAGAGTGCCACACCGAATATCGCCATGAGACAGATTCCATTTCCTGCCGCCTCCGCAGACCTCTTCTCATCCCCCGCACCGAGCTTCAGTGAAAAGCTGGTCGCACTTCCTATTCCAAGAAGAAGCGATATGGCGGTACACGCCGTGGACAGAGGAAATGCTATATTTGTCGCAGCATTTCCCAGCATTCCTACTCCGTGTCCTATAAATATCTGGTCGACTATATTGTAAAGCGCGGTCACCAGCATGGATATGATACATGGTATGGCAAATCTTGTGAGCAGATGCGCCTCATTCTCATATCCAAGAGGGTTATTCTGATTTTCGGTTGTCTTTGTGTTATCGGTTGTCATATTTTTGTATTGCCTTCCTGTCTATGTCGTATTTCTATCTGTGTCATATTTCTGTCTGTGTCGTATTCCTGTCTGTGTCGTATTTCTGTCTGTACCGTATTCCTGTCTGCATTATCTTTTTTCTATATTGTCTGCAATTACAGTTCAGGCTATGATAACTCTGCATCATTTTTTACATCCACTTTTTTATTCCATATCTTTTTAGATCTACACGGCCATTCTCGACCTCTATGCCGTCCGCTCTGAGCCGTTCTGCCTGGACATCTGCCCCGCCGAATGCAAACGCACCCGCCAGCTCGCCCTTTGAATTCACCACGCGGTAGCACGGTATGTTATCAGGATCTGGATTCTTGTGGAGCGCATTTCCGACCGCCCTCGCCATCTTTCTATCCCCTGCCAGCTCAGCTACCTGACCATAGGTTGCAACACATCCCTTCGGTATCTTCTTCACCGCATCATAGATCCTCTTTGTAGGGCTGTATGTAACTATGTCATAGCTCTCCGCTATCATCTGCTTCACCGCATCATCGGGCACGCTTCCATCAAGTATGATAGTGTTCCAGTGCTCCTTGTTTTGGTGCCATCCAGGAATGACCGACTCAAATGCCTGTCTCCAGAAATCCAGCGACTCTGAATCTGCTTTAACGTTCAGATTGATATATCCATTCCTCTCATAAGTCCATAGAAATGCTTTCTTACTTCCCTTAACTCTCACAAGCTGCCAGTTCTGGTCGTGAAATGGAGCCTCCTGATATGTATCAGGAAATGAGAGGCCATATGCCAGTACTTCCTCTCTTGTCGTCATGTATATATTCCCTTTCTTGTGTTGCAATTATGTAATTAGCTGCCAGTTTTCACCTCAGCTACATAACTTGTTGTTTTATCTTTTTTCATTTTTCAGCTAAAAAGCGATAAACTACCTGTATTCCTTGAGATATCTCTTCTGCTCGTCCGTTATGCGGTAACTCTCCACAGCCTTCTGTATCGTCTTTCTGTGAACCCAGTCGGACATGCGGTGCTCTTCTATGTACGGAATGACCGCATCCCACTGCTTTGCCAGTGCTGTCGCCATGTACCATGCTATCATCATGTTGACATAATACTCATCAGACTTAACTTCTGCCACAATCCGCACATACTCAGGGTCAAAATCAGCATCCAGATAAAGCCTCATGAGCATTCCTATTCCATACCGTATAGTATAGGTCTCGCTTGAGGCGATCCAGCGCTTAATGACCGGCAGCAAATCTTCCTTGTGATTTTCAAAACACTTCGGCGCAGGGAAATCACAGGTTGCCCAGTTATCTATATATGGAAGAAATCTTTCTATCTCCGTGAGACATCTGTCATAATCCTTTATCCCGGTTATGAGCATCATGTGGAGATTATTTTCCTCGTAATAACAGTGTGGAAGTTCTTTTATAAACTTTTCTGCCAGTTCTGTTCCAGCTATGCTCTTCGCATATTTTCTGAGCATTGGAACTCTTATGCCTATAACCGTCTCCTTGTCGATGTCTGGCATAAGCCTGCTGTGAAAATCTCTGTATGCCATATCCTGTAGTTCAAACAGCTGCTTTTGAATCTCCTCCATATTTTCACCTTACACTTTCTAATTTTCGCATTGTTAGTTTCCTAATTTTCACATTTTTCTAATCGAACTCATAATTGTATACAACGTTGACGTCTAATACTATCTGAATTTCTTCACATGCTCCGATATAAACCGAAACAGCTCGATATTGACCTTCTCATTCTTCTCCTCCGCCTCAAGATACTCAGGCACCGGAATATCCGTCTGAATCTCTCCGCATATATCAATACCCAATATTCTTGAATGTCTTATATCACCGGCATATCTTTCATCATTACGACAAGCGTCAGAATTTTTTTCTTCACCCTGACCGCCAAAAAAGACACTAAGCAGGCGTTCAAGTCCATCGATTGACATATCCCCTTGACTCCAATTCGTCTCCGAGTACTCTGTTCCGAGGACATCTTTGTCTATAGATATATACAGAGGCAGATCTGTTCTAATAAGTTTCAACTTATTCTCTAGCAGATCACCATGCAGGTCTTCGGCGGAAAATGTCAACAATCTTCCGCTTGAGATATCCCTGGAAATATCATATAAACAACTATCGTATGCAACCCCTTGTACACCTTTAACCCCTTTATAGCTTTCTACAGTTTCTTGTCCACTCTGACTCCCACTATAACTTTCCAAAGTCTGCTCTATATCTGACTCCGGCGGTCCCACTATCACAAGCTGCCTGAGGTTTTTATTCTGACTCAAAGCCTGTCCCGCCCAGTCTCCGCAGCTCATCATTTCTGGAACCATAGGTATCTGCATGTCTGTATGATGATCATACATAACCAGCCCAAACGGTTCGGCTATATGATCTGTTATAATCTTCGTTATATAATGATAATTTCCCGAATCGATATAATGTATACCCTGGATTCCGTACGGCTCTATCCTGCCCCATATCTTTTCATATGCATTTTTTGAACAATACATATCTGTCTCTTGTATATCAGAGCAATCTATGTATCTGAATCTATCTATATCTTTTATATCCTCATCACGATATACGTGAGTAAAATCCAAAATCATATTCTCATTTTTCACCTTGCTGTCACCCATATACAACCCCCATATATCCAATAACAAGTCAATTTCGCAGCAATATCGATTAACCTGTCAATAATAAAATAATCTTAATACAAAATCGCCCGACTGTATTCTAACACAACCGGACGATTTTAATCACTATTTGTCTTTCTTTTTCCTTATGTGGATCTCCGGGATTGCCACCGTGTCATATGTCACAGACGAGTCATCCTCCCCCACATTATCTTCATTGTCATCGTGGCTCTTTGTGTTCACCTCAGGAATAGCCAGATTGTCAAATGACATGTTGAATCTGTGATGCTCTTTATGCTGTCTTTTTTGCTTTTCTTTATTTTTTTCTCTCATAGTTGGTTATACCCCCCTAAAGTATGTTTATGAAAAATGTAATTACCAGGCTGTTCAGGAAGTCAGCAAATAAACTTCCTATAAGTGGGATTATCAGATATGCCTTGACCGAAGGAACGTAACGATCGCATATAGCCTGCATGTTCGCCATGGCATTTGGCGTTGCTCCCATACCGAATCCGCATGTTCCGGCAGACAGAACCGCCGCATCGTAATCCCTGCCCATCACGTTGAACACAACAAAATATGTGAACAATATCATGAGTATGAGCTGCGCTGAGAGCAGTATGATAAGCGGAAGTGCAAGCTCTGCAAGCTGCCACAGCTTCAGGGTTATCATCGCCATTCCAAGGAACAGTGACAGGCAGATACCACCAAGGTTGTTGATCTCACCCATATATATATCAAACTTGCCGGAATACTCTCCGATATTTCTGATGACCGCGGCCGCGATCATCGCACCTATATATATAGGAAATGTAAGTCCTGTCTTTGTGAGAAGTTCCGATATGATGGTTCCTATTCCTACGGCTATGATAAGCTGGAATACTGCTGCCGCATACATATTGGTATGACGCTCATGTTTCTTCTCATCCTCAACCAGTATACTGTCATCCTCGGCAACTGCAGTGTCCAGAAGTTTCTTCCTGTCTATAAGTCTCTTACCGATAGGGCCGCCTATAAGACTTCCTGCGATAAGACCAAATGTTGCCGCAGCCGTGCATATAGTGGTCGCACCCTTGACATCAAAATCCTCGAGAACCGGGCCAAACGCTCCTGCTGTTCCATGGCCACCTACCATAGGTATAGATCCCGTGCAGAGTCCAACAAGCGGATCAAGGTGCAGCAGCTTACTCACCCCGAGTGCCAGGAAATTCTGGGACACTATAAGCACCACAACCAGCCCCAGGAATATGAACAACGACTTTCCTCCGCTCTTTAAAACCTTGAGATTCGCCTGGAATCCAACTGACGTGAAGAAGAATACCATGCACACCTCTCTAAGCGTATCGTCAAATGTAAATTCTGCTATGCCAAGACTGTAACACACACAGGTCAGGACTGCGAAAAGCAGACCTCCTATGACCGGCGCCGGTATGCAGAATTTCTCCAGGAAATTAATTCTTTTCTTTAAAAACTGTCCCAATATAAGTACCAGAACTGACACCGCCAGTGTCTGATACATATCTATCTGTATCTCCATGTAAGACCTCTCTTATCTATATTATATACACATGCAGACATCCGTGATCAGGTACCAGAGTAACCGCTGAGCGCTAGCGAATGGGCGATACCATTTCACCCAATATCATCTGCATATATTCTTTTCCGCATTCAGTATATTTATTATCAGCAGCTGACAACTACTGTTCAGCCGGGATCTCTATCCCTTTTTTCTGATAATAAGCTTTCGCACCATCATGAAATGGAATGGTCACGTTCTTCACAGCCTCGCTCTCGTCGATCTGGAAAGTGAGTGCTATGGAATACTGTATATCCTGCGAATGTTCAAAGAGAAGTCCTGTGAGCTCCTCCACTATTTCCTCATCCATATCATCCCTTGCAAGAAGCACCGCCCTGATCCCAAGAGTCTCAACATCCTGATCCTGTCCTTCGTAGGTTCCCGCCGGTATGGTGTAATCTGTATAGAAGCCATACACGGATTTAAGTCTGTCCCTGCATTTATCATCTATTCCGATAAGCTTCACATCGCACTCTTTAGACAACTCCTCGATCACTGAAGTCTGTATACCTGCTGTACAGAAGAATGCATCTATCTGGCCTGATTTGAGCTCATTTGCCGCGTCCACATAGTCGAGATTTACTGTGTCTACAAGGGATTCCACAAGACCGGTCATCTTAAGTATCTGCTCTGCATTTCTCTGGGTTCCTGATTCCTCCTCACCCACAGAGATCTTCTTTCCCTGAAGATCATCCAGATTGTCTATTCCTGAGTCAGCTCTCACCACGATCTGGCACGCCTCAGTATACAGACTGGCAACTGCTGAATATCCTCTGTATCTCTTCTTGTCCGTTGCTCCTGTTCCGTTGTAGGCTGCATCCACAAGATCTGCCTGTGCAATCGCCATGTCCACATATCCATCGGACAGAAGTCTGATATTCGCCGAGGATCCCGCAGTGGCCTTCACCTCAAAATCAAGATCTTCATCCTCTTCGGATGCTATCTGTGCAAATGCGTTGAAGAACGCATAGTAACCGCCACCAACTCCCGCGGCTCCCAGCTTCACCGAACTGCCACCGATACCACACCCGGCCAGGGAGAGCGTCATCAGCATGGCTGCCCCCGCTGCAGCCAATCTTTTTATCTTTTTCAGTTTCATTTTATTTTCCTCCTTATGTGACTTGGCAAAAGATCTTTCTCTTCGCTATTACCACCACCATACAGCAATCCCGTATAACACGAAATAAAGGGCTTATCGCCCTTTATTATCGCCGTCCATATACCATGTACATCATTATTGTTATTTTACAACTGTATTTAACAAAATGATATGGATAATTGTATTTTTTATCTATAAAATCATCCTGAATCCGTCTATGAGAGCTATATTATTTACTTTTTTATAATTTTCACGCCCTTATCTGCATCAATAATGCCGCCCTTCGCTGTAAGCTTATTATAATCACAGTTGAGTTTTTCCAGTTTCTTGTTTCCCGAAAGATCTAGTGATGTGAGATTATTGTGTCCACAATCAAGATACTTAAGATTAGGGAAATACTTAATTCCCTTAAAACTGCTGATCTTCCAATATTTCGCACTTATTAATGCTGCATTATTCCGCTCTTTCTTTGATAAATAGCCATCGCTGTTGGTGTCAAAATAATACTTCACATATAACCTGAACTTGCTGTCCGGGAATGCCTTCTTATCAATCTTGACCTTGGCTGTAGCTGCGCTTGCAGTTACAACTCCATCTTCCCATACACTTCCCATAGATGCTGTCACCATCGCCGCAACGACCCCCGCAATAACCAATCGCTTCAACCCGGTAACAAATGTGTAATTTTTCTTTATCTCCCTTTATATAAATTTTCAGTCTAAAAAGGCACATTCCTATTGTATATAAATAAACTTAAAAGTCAACTCCGTATTGCTGCTTATTATTTTTATCATATTTTATATTCTTGCAAATGCCGGAGCACCCTGTTATCAAAAATAGAGTGTTTAGAGACCGAGACCGTCCACACCGCTCTGGAATATAAACAAAATAAAAGGCGGAGTCATTGTCTCCGCCTTTTATTTAAAACACATATATCAAAGTGACTTTACCACTCGTGCACCTCTACTTCTAACCCCCACGTGCTGACCAGTGAATCCGCAGTCTCCTCCACAGTCTGACCATCAGGGAGTACCATGTAACTTCCACTCACGCTCACTATTCCGTCACCACAGTTACTATAGGCTATCCACAGTGCACATTTCTCCCCAGCCGGGATCACCCACACCTGATCCAGCACCGGTTCACTTACTACATACGCCTGATCATACCTAAGTATTGATGAGGCCGCCAATGCACTCGCTCCCCCAGCGCTGGCGGTCACATAATTCCCAAATGCCAAGCACGCATTTTTTTCAACACGGTCTCTGGCCATATCGGACAGGGACGTTTCACCATCAGTCTGCCCCATAATGAATTTTGCTGCTTTATCCGAGATTATCACAACTGCAATCTTGCCACTTGTGTCGGCTATATTATCCCCCCAGTCACTTGCGACTTCAGCAACCTCGTCACTTCCGCCCATTATCTTTATATAAGCTTCATCATTTGCAAGTTCGTTCACCGAAGCCGCCACATCCAGGGCAGTCTCCTTGAACCACTCCTCATCCGGCGTATTGACCTTGAACTTTCCTTGACTCTCTATACCCGATTTGGTTCTATCTATTTTATCACTGCTTACCACTGATGAACATCCCGCAAGTCCCACCAGTGCAGCAAGCACACATATCACAATTCCTGTCTTTTTCATATTCCATTTACACCTTTTTTCTCAATATAAGCCCATTTTTAATGTCTTATTATATAAAGAAACATTCTCCCATATTTTTCTCAAGTATCCATATCCTCGATTTGTCCATAATACAATAACTCCATACATTTACACAACCGTTTAAAACTTAAATAATCTTATGCTGCCCGTCCGGATATTCAATGGATATTACATCTTAGCTCTACTTGTCACTTAAACACTTCCTGTCCATGCTCTTTAAAGTACACCATCATCTCATGGGTAAGGCTCAGGTGCTCCGGATAATCTGGGACATCCTCACGGTTCACCCACTCTCCAGTTGCAAGCTCCTGTCTGTCTATGGTAAGGTGTCCATCACCGCCCTCCGGTATGTCCGCCTGACAGAAATACCCCATGAGAAGATTGCTATCATAGCCCCACGGCTGTGACTTGTAGTACGTGATATTCTTGACGCGGATGCCTACCTCCTCCATGACTTCTCGTCTGACGGTCTGCTCAGCGCTCTCCCCAATCTCGGTAAATCCCGCAATCAGGGCATATCTCTTGTACTCTCTTCCGGCATATGTGGTAAGTATTATCCTGTCGCCGTCGATCACACCCACTATGACAGCCGGGGCTATGACCGGGAATATCAGCCTGCCACAGGACGGACATCTGAGCATTCTCTCTTTTTCATCATGTACAGTTCTCTCTCCACAGGCGCCGCAGAACCTGTTGGTTCTGTACCACAGTGACAGATGCCAGCCGGTCGCCGCCGCAAGAACCGCAGTCTTCGGATGGCACGCCCTTGTCTTATACATGCTGCGGTATTCGTATCCTGATGCTGTAAGTTTGTTATCTCCATTCCACAGAAAATATGCGGTATCATCTATTGAAAAGAGATAAATCAGATCAACTATTTTCATGTCGCATCCGGTTATTTTCTGCAATTCTCCATACGTCATAAACTCAAGCAGGTTCTCATCATCCATCACTTTCGCAAATATCATTTTCTCAGAAAAAGAGAGAACCATATCGTGATCCTCTGGTTCTCTCCTGTTACTATATTGATTATTAAACCTCTGTGGTTCTATATCCTGTATCATACCTGTATTTCCTCCACTATTCCAGATGTCCAAAGATCTCATAGAGAATGACATTCCTCATTTTCCCTATTATTTTCCTTCAAAGACTTCAGCCTGTCAATCCTTAATGTTGGTTACAGCCATGCCATGTAAACATAAAAGATCAGACAATCGGTATTTCACCAATCGCCTGATCTTTTTTATGTATATATTGTATTTAAATCTTTACGGGAAACCCCCGCTCATCAATTAAGCCTCTGCCTTCTCAGCATTCTCCTTCTTCATAAGAACGAGCTTCTTGATACATGTGATGGCCACGATGATACCAAGCACGATAAGGAATACTGCTACTATAAGCTGAAGTCCCTCTACAAGGAATGTTGCTGTTCCGGCCTGGAACTTCTGAATATTGCCAATTACATTGAGTACGATCGCTGTGAATGTAACGGCAAGCATTATCAGCATAGGTGGGTAGAGCATTGCATGCTTTCTGTTGGTTGCTTTGAGGAATACTGCTACTCCTATAAGTACGAGGGCTGCAAGCATCTGGTTTGCTGATCCGAAGAGCGGCCATACATTTGAATATCCACCCTTGCAGAGAAGATATCCAAAGAACAGTGTTATAACTGTTGCAAAATACTTGTTTGTGAGCACCTTCTGCCATGCAGGCATCTTGGATGTATCTGTTGTGTCTCCCATGAAGAGCTCCTGGAATGACATACGTCCGATACGTGCAACTGAGTCAAGTGATGTAAGGGCAAGTGCTGATACACACATTGTCATGAATACATTTGCAACTGAGTTTGGAAGTCCGAACTTCTCGAGGAATCCTGCGATACCCTGTGAGAAGATCTGGAAAGGTGTAAGCCCCTCCGGAGCCTTGCCTCCGACTGCTACCGCACCAACTACTATAAGTGAGATAACTCCGAGGAGTGTCTCAAGTATCATTGCTCCGTAACCTACGAAAAGCATATCTTTTTCATTTTTTACTGTCTTTGATGATGTTCCTGATGAAACAAGGCTGTGGAAACCGGAAACAGCACCACATGCGATCGTTACAAACAGTGTTGGGAACAGATAACTCTTAACACCTGTTGATGATACAACTGAGAAACCGTTGAAAGCATTCAGGTTCATGTCCGGATGTCCGACCAGGACACCGACAAATGCACCGATCAGCATGCCTACCAGCATGAATGTTGTCATGTAATCTCTTGGCTGCATGAGTAACCACATTGGAAGTACTGATGCAAGGAAGAGGTAAGCCATGATTACGTAATTCCACTGGTCACCATTTAAGTACCAAGGAAGCTTCATACCTACTGCAAACATTGCAACGATGAGGACGATGGCTACTATAGCTTTGAGCCACTCCTTCATATTCTTGCATGTCTTCATAACCACACCGAATACCATGGCTACTACTATGAACAGCATTGAAACTGTAGCAGCTGCAGCGCCATTGAAGTTCTTTGTCACAGCTCCGTCAGCACCTGCTGTGAAACCGTTAAATGTCGATGAAACCATCGATGTAAATGCTGCTATAACAAGAAGTGTAAAGAGCCAGCAGAACAGTGAGAAGAATCTTCTTCCTGCCTTGCCTATGTACTTCTCGATGACAAGTCCTATCGACTTACCACCATTTTTAACTGACGCGTAAAGTGCACCAAAATCCTGAACTGCACCGAAGAATACGCCTCCGACAAGCAGCCAGAGTAAAACTGGAACCCATCCGAACATGGCTGCGATGATAGGTCCCTGAACAGGACCGGCACCTGCTATAGATGAGAACTGATGTGCAAATACTGTAAGCTTTGAGGATGGAACATAATCCTTTCCATCCTCGTTTGCAACTGCCGGGGTCTTTGCATTTGGATCTACGCCCCACTTCTTTGCAAGCCATCTTCCATAGCCAAGATAGCCAGCACCTAAAACTACTACTGCGATAAGAATGATAACTAAACTATTCATATCTTTCTCCTTTCTCCCGCCTTGCAGCGGCTCCTTTTTTAAGTATATGCCTGCTCATGAATCCGTAATGACCTCAAGCTGGCTGATACATGATTTATTCGTACAAAGAGTTTATACATAAAAAACACATTAAAAAAGGCTTCCGTCTCTATGCAATCTCATAAAGACGAAAGCCTGTATACTTCCGCGTTACCACTTTATTTGCCATCATAAAAGGATGACCTCTCTGATCTCATCTCGCCGGACCACTACTCAATGTCTGTTGAAATAAGCTTCTATATAACGGTAGAAAACCGGTGACACCTATTGTCCCTGATATCTCATGACCAAGGAATTCAGTGTACTGCTCGCAGAGGATAATCATCAAGGACATACACCGTCTCACACCAACCGGCGGCTCTCTGAAGTATGCGATCTTTGACGACCGTATTCTGTTCTTTGCATTTGCTCTTTGTTCGGTACCTAAATTAGCACTGAAGTATTTTAATGTCAACCCATTTTTGCAAGTAAATAAAAACTCGTATTTTTTTCAAGTGTTTCAGCGATATATGTACACCTGCTGCATATTTTTTCTTGTGAAAACAAAGTATTTCTACCATCAACATTCCTAATGTTCAGACTGTATCTCTCTTTTTTCTCCCGACCGGGATCTGTGCCAGAAGTATTGCGGCAAATATCAGCCCGCATCCTGCAAGCTGTCTTACCCCCATACGTTCTCCAAGGATGATCCAACCGGCAATAACAGAGAATACCGACTCAAGGCTCATGATCATTGAAGCGACAGTGGGATTTAGTCCGTTCTGTCCAACTATCTGAAGTGTATATGCCACGCCACACGACAACACTCCTGCATAGAGTATCGGAATCCACGCACTCAATGTACCGAGAGGCTGCACCCATGCCGCAATTCCAGCCACACTGTGATGCATCTCCGAGAAAAACGCCGGGAATATGCTGAGAATCCCGCATACCCAGAACTGTATACATGACATTCTGACTCCATCCACAAGCGGTGAGAAATGATCTATCACAAGTATATGTACTGCAAAAAGCAATGCACATACAAGCACCATAAGATCACTGCTCTGAAATGACAGTGAGCCGCTCATACAAAGCAAATAAAGCCCCACCACAGCTATAACTATTCCAAGCCATATATTCCAGCCACACTTCTTCTTCAAAAACAGACTCAGAATTGGAACCAGCAATATGTAACACGCTGTGAGGAATCCCGCTTTTCCCGCCGATGTTCCCATATAAAGTCCAAGCTGCTGTGCAGAGCTTGCCAGGAACAGAACAGTTCCACAGCATATACCACCAATCACAAGTCTCTTTCTATCTGATCTATTACTCGGTTTCCTATCAGATGGTTTTATCCTGTCAATTATAAATATGACCGGTATGAGAACAGCACCGCCAATCAGTGACCTTATTCCGTTGAAAGAGAACGGTCCAACCGCATCTCCTCCCTGTCTCTGCGCAACAAAGGCTACGCCCCATATAAAAGCTGTCAAAACCAGCAGCAGTGAATTCCTTACCTGTCTACTCTTCATCTCTGAAACCTCTCGTTCTTTTTAGTCAATGCCACAGCTTACAACATACAGGCACTCTATTATGTGTTGAGAATTGAACTGAGAAAAGCCTTTGTCCTGTCATTCTGCGGATCCCTGAACAGCTGCTCTGGAGTTCCATCCTCAACTATGATCCCATCGGCCATAAATATAACACGGTCAGCCACTTCCCTGGCAACCCCCATCTCAAGCATCAGCTTTTGCTATGTTTCTTTATCAATCCTCTCAACAGTTTTATCATTTTCACGGTGAAGAAACAAGTCCCCATGTATATATATTTTACCGTTTTACTACATACGCAAAAGCGGCAATGGAGTTCATATGGCTCCATTGCCGCTTTTTAATATCCCGATTCCAGCCTTTGTTCAAATTCATCCTTTGGAAGGGGCTTATCAAACACATATCCCTGTACTATATCACAGCCAAGCTTTTCCAGATAATCAAGCTGCTGATTTGTCTCAACGCCTTCCGCAACTGACTTTTTCCCGAGCCGGCCTATGAGGTCTATTACACTTGCAAACATCACTATATCCTGGTGCTTATTATTGTTTACATCATCAAAAGGTATCAGCGATTTGTCTATCTTGATTGTATCAAGGTCAACCTTTTTGATCATGTTGAGTGAAGAAAATCCTGTACCAAAATCATCTATGGATGTACTTATGCCCCGCTCCTTGAGTCTTCCTATCACGCTGGACATGATCTCATAATTCTGATAATCCTCACTTTCTGTAAGTTCTATCTCAATATAGCTTCTGTCTATCCCAAATCTGTCTATGGTACCGGTTATACGTTCCACCAGATCTATTTCTTCCAGATGCCTTCTGGAAAAATTGACTGATACAGGCACTATCTTCTGACCTTTATCCAGTCTGCTTTTCAAAAAACCGCATACCTGCTCAAGCATATAGTAGTCAAGCCTGCACACGCTTCCCTCTCTCTCAAGCTGCGGTATAAACCTCGCAGGTGTGACCACCTGTCCATCTCTCACCCAGCGTACAAGTGCCTCCGCACCATATATACTTTTATCCACAATTCTCACCTTTGGCTGATAATATACTACAAACTCACCTGCAGCAAGAGCCTGTGGGAAAGCAGCCAGAATCTCCTGGTCATCCATAAGATGCTTCTGAATCTCTTTTGTATATACAACTATAGAGCCCGCTCCGTTTTTTCTTGCTGCCTGATACGCAATGCTGGTTCTGGCCATAACTTCCCTCGGCTTATCAACGCCTTCCAGACCTGCTATACCCGCTGTAACTCCCAGCTGGAATTCTCTTTTGACAGATCTGAACTCATGACTCATATGAACATCTTTAATCTTGCTTATAAAATCAGACGCATTCTCATTCCGACAGATTACAACGAAATTATCTCCTCCAAGCCTTGCTATCTCCTCATCGCTGTCAAGATATGACTTCACCATCTGCGCATAATTTCTAAGTATCACATCTCCCTGTGAATAATCAAAAACCTTATTCACATACTTAAAGTTGTGGATATTAAAAAATATGCCTGTATAATCACCAATCCGTCCGTTTTTTATCAGATTCACCGCATAATACATCAGGGAATCCTGACTGGCTACACCTGTATTGATATCTGTATACATAATCTTTTCAAGCATGCACTGAGCTAATGTCCGGTTGTACTGAATAAATATCTCCCTAAATATAAACCTGTGTGTCTGTATCTCCTCTTCTGAATAACCCGGACCATATGGATAATCCTTGATAAACACAGTACCACCGGTTCTGATCTTCATCTCTATATCAACGGGGGTGCCCAATTCAGTCACTTCTCTCTCGTATAATACCGCGCTGCTTCTTTCTCCAAGCGGCATAAACCTGTTTTTCGGAATATCAACAGTAATCTCCGCCTTTCCCAGCCTGAGCCTGTCAGCAATAGCAGCAAGGCCATTCCTTATACACTGGATTCTCTGTTGCTGTGTATCCGCGTCCCCGCTTATGCATTCGAAGAATTCTTTCATCCGGCTGTCCATTTGTATGCTTTTATCAATTGTGTTATCCATTCTATCTCCTCCAGCCTTCAACACATAGCCTGTATCGTCCGGTCTTAAATATCAAAATCGGCCCAAGCGCATCAAAAATTAATAAATATAAACTCTTCCTACATTATAGCAGTGGTGAAATGAATGCACAATGTATTATCCTACCCCTGGCGCCTTTTGCCCCAGAAAAACAAGGCAACTGTGCCAGGTCCTGTATGACTTCCTATGGTAGTTCCTATATAATTGATCTCCACCTTGCCATCAAGCTTTGGAAATCTCTCCTCGACAAGTCTTGCCACAGCCTCGGCATCCTCCATACATGCCGACTGCGATATATAGCACTTGCCGGAATAATCAAGCCCATCCTGTGCATTCTCCTCCATTCGCTTTACTATCTCCTGAATAACCTTCTTTTTACCTCTTATCTTTGATCTCGGTATCAGCCTTCCCTCATTATCCATGTTGAGAAGTGGACATATTCCAAGTATTGTGCCGACTGTTCCAGCAGTCTTGGATATTCTTCCGCCTCTGATATAAAACGTGAGATCCGTTGAGAAGAACCAATGGTTCAGGTCCAGCTTATGCTGTTCTATCCAGTCATGCAGCTCGTCTATGGACTTGCCTTCATCTCTCATTCCTGCCAGCGTGTCCATGATGAGACCATAGCCCGAGGACGCACCCAGGGAATCAACCACATATAGTTTCCTGTCAGGGAATTCTTCCTCCAGATCCTCCCTGGCAATATTTGCAGAGTTTATAGACCCGCTTATTCCCGATGACAATGTCAGGTGAAGTATGTCATACCCCTGTTCAAGATAAGGCTTCCAGAAATCATAATATTCATCTGAATTAACCTGCGAGGTCTTCGTAGCCGCACCCTCTGTCATCTTTCTGTAAAATTCCTCAAATGGCATGGTCTGTCCCAGATCATCAGGATGTTCCACACCATCAAGCTCATAGTGAAAGCATATATATTTTACGTCTATTTTGTCAAAATGCTCCTTTGAAAGATCTGCTGTTGAGCAGCAGCTCAAGATATACTTTGCCATGTTTGTCCACCTCTCCAATATATTTGTACGGTTCTGTCTTCACCTGTACGTTTTAATTTTGCATTTCATTTACTTTTTCAGCCTTTTCCTACTATATAATTATTATATTATCTACTATTGTATCATCATTGGCTTTTTATTCATAGTCATAAATACGATAAAAAACAGACAAAAACATCCACAACACATTGTTTTTAAAACCATGTTGTGGATGTTAATATATATCACCATTTTTCATTTAAAATACAGTGGTTATCGCAAGTCGTTCCTCTATAAGCTTCTTGGCCGTGTTGAACCGGTCAAGATAATCACCGGATATAATTTCACAGCTTACTCCATGACTATCAAACCACGCCTTGAGCAAATCACTGTAACGCCTTCTCTCCCGCATTATATCCTCATTCCGGGTTCCGTCCTGGACAAAATCCGTTCCATCAGGATCAAGGAATAGCACCAGATCCCATTCATTTGTTGCATTTATCGCGCCTGCCATATCCGTGAGCCTGCGTTTTTGTTCGTCATCATCCATGAGCAGATCACAATAGAATCCTGTAGTCAGTGCATCGGTATCCACAAACAACAGTCTGTTGCTATGCCTGGCTGCCCTGCGGACCTCGTCCTTCTGTCTGATGAAGTTCTCCACCAGATCATCTTCAACCATGAACTCCTCGCCGCCTGCGTACTCACAGGTGTCACGCCCTATCTCCCGTACAAAATTTGTGTTATATGCCAGTGCAAGATTCTCAACCAGTGTAGATTTTCCTGTGGATTCACCGCCGACCACCAGAACCTTTCTGACGTAGTGATCCCTGCACACCTTTGGAATATACTCCCAGTGTGCCGTCGCCCACTCACGGATCTCTGTCGAGGATACCGGAACCTCCGCCCTGTCAAAGTACACGACCTCACTCTCCGGACAGTACAAGCTCTCAAATCTGCCGGTTCCAAGATAATCCGAACCGCAGAACACTGCATCTATAGGCTTTCCTATCGTGTCCTTGATATCCTGTGCTCCCTTTTCCCAGTAATAATCCGTATTGTATTCTTCTTTTGAAACCGCCTTATCCTCTATCATGATTATCTTCACATTTGGCAGATGTCTTGTGCTGTTGAGT
>URJI01000028.1 GCA_900548215.1 uncultured Coprococcus sp.
TTGCGTGTTATCTCGAAGCTTCCCTCTGCTGTTCCTGTGAAGTTTGCATTCTTTCCTGCCGATACATATACCTTTGCTGTTCCGGCATTCACATTGTCCTCATACTTCACATCGAACAGTGTAAGATCGGTGAGGATCTCTGTGTTATCTCCATTTAATATGGCAAGTTTTACAACAGCAGGTGTGATCTCATCTCCCGTGTACTCAAATGCAGTTCCTTTAAGAGTTATAACTGCCTTGCTCATATCCTCCGGTGTGATCTTGAACTTCGCCTGTAATGACTTGTTGTAACCACCGATTCCAGTGATCGTAACCGTGGCTGTTCCCACATTCACATTGTCTGAGTAATCTACTTTGTAATCCTCGCCCAGCACAAGATTCTTTCCGTCCAGAGTCACTGTGACTGCTGGTGTTATATCTCTGCCAAATGCATATGTCTGATCAGGTATAGTCTTTACGCTTGCACCTGATATATCGATAAGCTTCCTTGCAATGACAAATTCTTTTATTATCTTTCCAGTGTAATTGCCCTTACCTGTCACAACAGCCTTTGCCTTGGCAGTGTCTGTTGTCTCAGCAACATTTGCTGAGTATGTGATGTCATAATCGACACCATTTACAAGAAGTATAGTTCCATTCTTAATAGTTACGTCAGGCTTTATCTCCTTGCCTGTCCATACCTGGCTCTCTATCTCCTGGGCATCACAATCGCTGATATTCTTCTTTGTGATCGTGAAGTGTACCGTCTTTTCACCAGTGTAATTGCCACAGCCTGTCACAACAAAGTATGTATCATCATCTGCTGTGACCGAACTGTTACCGACATACTTCACGGTATAGTCAGCGTCTGCTGTAAGGACCTCACCTGCGCATGTAACAACTATATCAGCAAATGTAACCTCTGAGCCTGTATAAGGAACCGAATCACTGTAGCCGCTTACCGCTGCACCTGAAAGTGATCTAGGAAGTATCCTGAATTTCTCTTTAGCAGTTCCGGCATAATTGCCCTTTCCTGTGATGACAGCGTATGCCATCTGTTCATCCGTAGTCACATTCATATTTGCCGAATATGTGATCTCGTAATCAATTCCCACATTTAACTGTGTTCCATCAGCAGCGCTGACAGATACTACAGGGGTCACAGGCTTTCCTGTGTATGTCTGATCCTCTATGGCAGATATGACCGCATCAGCTATGTCCGCCTGGGTGATCTTAAATGTATCTGTAATTCTTCCCTTGTAATTGCCAGTACCTTCTATTATTACTACTGCAGTACCGACATTCTCATTCTTGTCATATGAAACTGTGTAATCAGTTCCCGACATGAGGGTTTTTCCGCCAAGGACAACCTTCACATCCGGTGTGATCTCTCTGCCTATATATACCTGATCATCCACATACACATCTGCATCTGTGATGGTTCTCTCAGTTATATTGAAGCTTCCGCTCACATTTCCTGAATAGTTTCCTATACCTGTTACAAGGAATGATCCCTTGCCAACCTTTACGTTGTTGCTGTAGCTTACCTTATAATCCTTGCCCTCGGTGAGCACGCTGCCCTTGTATGAAACCTTGACAGCAGGTGTCAGAGCAGTGCCCTGATATACGGCATCTTCTGCAGTTGCAACAGCTTCTGACAGATCATCTGCCACGATCTCAAATTCACCGCTTACACTGCCAGTATAGTTTCCTGCAGTCTTTGCTGTGACGACAACCGTTGCCGTTCCCACGTTCACATTGTCTGTGCATGCCACATCAAAGCTGTCCATATCAGTTATCACCACATCATCCGAGATGACTATTCCGCTTATAAGTGGCTGCTGTGCTTTTCCTGTGTATACAAGTCTGTCGCTGTCAAGCCTCAGGCTTCCCTTTGATACATCAAATGCGTTTATCGTGAAGTATACTGTCTTTGTTCCTGAATAATAGCCCATACCTGTGATTATCATCCTGGCTGTTCCGACATTTATATTGTCCTCATAAACCAGTGTATAATCAACGCCTTCCTTAAGGCTTATTCCTGAACATATCACATCCACAGATGGTGTTATGGCTTTGCCCATGTTGTAAATCTGTGCCTTGACTGCTGAAACTGTAGCCGTGCTGATGTCCACCACGCTTCTCGAAATTGAGAAGTGTACTGTCTTGCTTCCTTCGTAGTTGCCCTTTCCTGTTATGACTGCCTCAGCTTTATCCGTTACATCTGTGTTGTTTGCATATGTTACGGTATAATCCTTTCCTGATACAAGAACGATACTTCCATTCTTCACAGCCACATCAGGCTTTATCTCACTTCCGGTCCACTTCTGTCCCGGGATAGAAACAATATCACAATCGTTTATATCCGCCTTTGTGATTTCAAATCCTACAGTCTGATCTCCGCTGTAATTTCCTATACCTGCAAACTTTACAGCCGCCTTGCCGACCTCAACGTTATCTGTATAGGTGACAACATAATCAATATTCTCAGCGAGCTTTACATCACCGATCTTCACTTCATATCCTGACAAAGTCACATTCTTTCCTGTGTATCTTACACTCTTAGGAATTCCACTTATCACTGCTGCTGCGAAGTCAGCCGGAGTGATCTCAAATGTCACAGTCTTACGGCCTGTAAAATTGCCATAACCTGTTATGACAGCCTTTGCCTTTTTCGCCTGTGTTGTGACATTTATATTGTCGCTGTACTCTACCTCAAAGTCTGTGCCCTTCTCAAGGACAGTGTCTCCAAGTTTTACAGTTACGTCAGGCTTTATCTCTGATCCTGTGTAACTTACAGATTCAGCTATCCCCACATCACATACAGATATATCCATTGCTGTTATCTCAAATGCCTTCTTAACCTGGCCACTGTGGTTATGCTTTCCTATGACAGTCACATATGCAGTGCCCTTGTTTACATTTGATGCGTACTCTGTATCGTACTCTGTAGCCGGAAGCACCTTTCCGTCCAATGTGACAATGACTTCCGGTGTAAGCTTTTCACCTGTGTATATCTGATCTGCCACAGTGACAACTGCCGTGCCTATGGACTTTGCTGTGATGGCAAATGAACCCTTCACAACTCCTGTATAGTTGCCTGTTCCTGTGACAAGTATCGATGCCTTGCCCACATTTATATTATCTGAATACTCTACTGTGTAGTCAGTTTCAGCTGCGAGCTTGTGCTCTCCAACATATACCGTCACTACCGGTTTAAGCTCTGATCCTGTATATTCCTGATCTGCTGCCTGAACCTTTGCCTCTGATATATCTGAAGCTGTTATAGTAAACTGACCTTTTATAATTCCCTTGTAATTGCTGTTTGCTCTGGCAGTTACAGTTACATCTGCCTTTCCTGCCTTCACATTGCTGCTGTATGCCACATCGAAATCACTTCCAGGTGTGATATCCATGCCTCTCACAGTTATACCTGTAACCGCCGGCTTTATCTCATCACCGGTATATCCATAACTGTCGTTCTCAAGGGTTATCTCTCCACCTGATATGTCGAGCTGTGTGATCTCAAAGTTTGTAGTAACCACACCCTTGTACTCACCGGTACCTGTAACTGTGATAGTTGCCTTTCCGGCATTTTTGTTGTTCTGATATGACACAATATATGTATCCTCTGGAAGAAGTTCTCCTCCGAGAGAAACAGTGACTGCAGGCTCTGCAGCACCGGCAGGATTGTATTCAACCGGAACCTTATCAGTTATGGTTATAACTGCCTTGCTTATGTCTATAACTCTCTTTGATATTGCAAATTTCTTTGTGACTGCTCCTGCGTAATTGCCCTTACCTGTTATAACAGCCTCTGCCATGGAATCAGCAGTTGTCACATTCGTATTGTTATCATAAATTATGTCGTAATCCGTTCCCTCGGCAAGAGTTGTCTGTCCATCACGGACCTCAACAGCTGGAGTGAGTGGGCTGCCCGTGTATATCTGGCCTTCTATGTCAGACACAGTACACTTCTCTATAGATCTCGCTGTGATCGTAAATGTTACGCCCACACTTCCTGTATAGTTGCTTCCATCCGCTGCGGATATTACAACCTCTGCCTTCTTGCTGTCTGTTGATACATTCTTGTTGTTCTTATAGCTGATCACATAATCAGTACCCGCTGTAAGAGTTCTTCCTGATACGCTCACTGAGATACCGTCAAATGTTATGGCTGATCCTGTGTACTCACAGCTATCTTCAACGCCATCAACCACTGCATCTGCAAGGCTTATCTTATCAATGCTGAATTCTATTCTCTGCTGAGTCGCACTGTCATAATTGCCCTTACCTCTTATGATAACTGCTGCCTTTTTGTCAGCCGTCGATGCCTGCGTATTATTCTCATAGGAAACTGTGTAATCAACATCCTGTACAAGTTTTATATCGCCATCACTCACTGTTATATCCTGTGTTGCAGGTGATCCTGTATATGGCTTGTCAACCACACCTGATACAATGATGCCTTCTGCTGCTATGCTCTTAGACTTGATGGTGAATGAACCATCTACACTTCCACTGTAACTTCCCTGTCCTTTTACAGTGAACCTGCCCTTTCCAGCATTTGTCACTGAATCTTCTGTGTAGATGACCACATAATCCGTACCCTCTGTAAGAGTCTTTTCTCCAAGTGTAACAGTAACTGTGGTTGTGAGTGGCTTACCTGTATATGTACGCTCGGCGGCCGTAACGACCGCATTTTCTATATCTGCCGGAACGATCGTGAAATTCTTTGATACAGTTCCTGCATAGTTGCCTGTTCCCTTTACTATAACCTTTGCCTGATCTGAGCACTCCTTGTTATCTTCATAACCAACCGTGTAATCCTTACCATTTACAAGTGTTACCCCTCCATGTTTTACAACTGCTTCCGGAGTGATTTCACTTCCTGTATAGGTATACTGAGTGTTCTCAAGCGTCACATCATCATCTATAATGCCTGCTGATGTGATAGTCGCTTTTATCGTAAAGCTTCCTGTAAAGTTCGTGTCTGCCTTTGCTGTGACAGTGATAGTCGCTGTTCCCGCTTTATCAGTGCCTTTCTGCGTGGCAGTGAACTGACTCATATCCGTGATCTCGTATGATTTTCCGTCCACTGTCAGTTCAAATCCGTCCACAGTGAATGTCACTCCAGAAGGTGAATATTCACTGGAATATTTCTTTGATGTGGTTGCTGAGGCTATGGATCTCGGAAGTATATTGAAGTTCTTTACAACAGTTCCCGCATACTCATTCTGTCCTGTAACCGTAACAGTGGCAGTTCCCACATTAATATTTCTCGCATATGTGACTGTATACTCTGATGAAGGTATCACTTCGCCGCCAACTGTCACCACAACTTCCGGCTCAATACTGTCGCCCATGTGATAAACCTGGTCTTCTATATCAGCCACATTCTCATCGCCAAGTTTTACTACCTGTTTCACAATGTCAAATGTAAGTGTCAGGCTTCCCTTGTAATTGCCGGTTCCTGTGATGAGCACCTTAGCCTTTGATGATGCCGTAGTCACATTTGTATTGCTGCTATAGGAAACAGTGTAATCCTTGTCCTTTACAAGAGTTCTAGAGCCATCCTTTACCGTCACTTCAGGCTTGATCTCTTTACCTGTATATGTCTGGGTCTCTATGGCTCCAGCAGTGCAGCCGCTGATATCCTTGCTGGTTATCTCAAACAGCACTGTCTTTGTTCCTGTGTAGTTGCCCTTACCTGTTACGATCACTGACGCAGATTTATCTGTGGTAGATGCATCAGTGTTATTCTTATATGCAATACTATAATCAGCGGTTGTAAGCTTTCTGCCTCCGACAGTCACTGTTATACCTGTGAATGTGATTGCTGATCCGGTATACTGAGTGCTCTCCTCCACGCCGTCGACCACTGCCCCATCTATAGATGCCGGAACGATATTGAATTCAGCCTTTATCTCGCCATCGTATACTCCCGAACCCTTTACTGTGATGGTTGCCGGTACATCAGCCGTCGATACATTCGTATTGTCTGTATAACCTGATATGGTATAGTCCTTACCCTCTATAAGCTTTGTCGCACCGTATGTGATAGTCAGATCCGGTTTGATCTCAGATCCTGTGTATGTCTGATCTTCGACAGGTGCTATCAAAGCCTTGCTGATATCCAGACCATTTATCTTGAAACTGCCGCTTGCAGTGCCCTCGTAGTTGCCGTTCTTTGCAGCCGTTACAGTCACTGTAGCTGTACCTACGTTGATATTATCCTTGTAGGAAACCTCATAACTATCTTCAGAAACCACTGTTCCGTCCTTGCAGGTAACTATAACCTTCGGTGTCTGTTCTTTTCCTGTATATGTGACATCTTCCGCCGTCACAGCCGCACCTGTAAGACTCTTCTTATATATTACAAATGTCTGGCTCAGTTTTCCTGTGAATGAACCGCCAACTCTTGCTGTGACCTCAACAACACCTTTTCCTGCGTTTGTATTTTCTCCATATGTAACATCAAATCCAGAGAAATCCGTGATGATCGTCTTGTCTCCCGACATCACTGATGCAGGTGCCGGCTTGATCACAGCTCCTGTATACTCGAATGCGCCTTTTTCAAGGACAAGTGTGTCATCCGAAATGTCATATGGAAGTATATTGAATGTGTAGGTGAGTGTTCCTTTGAATCTGCCCATACCTGTCACGGTAAGTGTCGCAGTTCCCACGTTCTTATTATCCGTAAATCTGTAGGAGTAATCCTCCCTTGCCACCATATCCACGCCGTCATAGCTGAGCGTGAACTTTGGTGAGATATCAATTCCAAAATTATATGTCTGATCTCCAAGCCCTGTTATCGATATCTTGTCATTATCCTCTATATCGATAAATTCTTTTGTTATCTGGAATGTCTTGGTAACTTTACCTGTATAATGACTACCCTTGCCACTTACGGTATATGAAGCTTCTCCCACATCAGTGTTATTGCTGAACACCACATCGTAATCAGTACCTTTTTCAAGCACGACATCCCCATTATAAACCTTTACAACAGGTGTTATGGCTTCACCAGTCCACTGCTGATCCGGAACAGGATCTATGGTACACGAATATATATCTCTCTTTGATATCTCAAATCTCATAACCTTCTGTCCGGTGAAGTTGCCTATACCTGTAACCGTTACAGATGCCTTCTCTCCGGAACCTGTAACCTCAAGGTTGTTGGCATATTCTACTGTATAATCAACATCCCTGGTCAGGGTATAATTCTTATTGTTCCAATACCTGGTTATAACAATTGCAGGTTTGATCACGGATCCTGTATACTCCTGCGTAACATCTGCATTTGTTATACTCACACCGTTTCCGGTAGCTACTATAGATACTGGTGTTATCTTGAACAGCTTCGTCACAGATCCGGTGTAGTTGCTGCTCTTTGCTGTGATGATGGCCTCAGCCTCATCTGTGACATCAATATTATTCTTAAACTCAATAGTGTAATCAACACCCTGTGTAAGCTCATTTGAACCATTCTTCACAGTCACAGCAGGCTCGATCTCAAATCCCATCTCGTATGGCGCATCTTCTATATCCTGTATATCACAGGCTTCTATAGGCTTAGGAATAATATTAAACTCAAGAGTCTTTGTTCCGCTGTAGGATCCCATTCCCTCTATCTCTATAGTAGAAACGCCTACATCTGTATTGTCTTTTCTCGTCTTGACAACATAATCCTTGTTCTCTTTAAGTGTATAATCACCGTTTGTTATAGTGAGTGCCGGCTCAATCTCTGATCCCGTGTAATACTGATCAGGTATCTCTGCATAATTCAGCTTTGACATCTCGCCCGCTGGGGCGGTGATTACTATCTGGAATATCCTCATACCGGAGAAATATGGTGAAGAACCAGCAGCACCGCTTATTACCATATTATATGTACCCGGCTCTGTGTACAGATTCATAACCTTATAGTCAACCTCATCCTGAAGAACCATTCCATTATATGTAACAGTTATATCAGGCTTTATTGGCGACCCTGTATATTCATAGTTTACTTTGTTTCTTGTCAGAATTACGTCATTAGCGCTTATATCCTTTGCCGCAATGGTAAATGTCTTTGTCACATTTCCTGCATATCCTCCAATTCCAGTAAATGTGACAGATCCAGTATCCTTTGGAGAAAGGTTCGCCCCATACGACACCGTGTAATCAGTTCCCTCTATCAGCTCAGTTCCATTATATGTAAGTGTGACATCCGGCTTGATCTGAGATCCCGTATAAGTCATCTTTCCTATGTCTGGAATAGTGACATCTGTCATGCCCGTCTTGCTTGTCATGATAGTGAACATTCCCGTGGCCGATCCATTATAGTTGCCCTTACCTGTTATAGTGATTCTGGCAGCCTTTCCAAGTTCCACATTATTCTCATATCCTTTGATCTCATAATCTTTTCCCGCCACAAGCACAGTATTATTAAATGTCACCTTTGACGGAACCGGCTTTACCTCTGTTCCTGTATACTCCACAGGATCAACGGATATCACCGCTGAAGATATGTTGGTGGCAACTATATTGAATGTTCCTGTTTTTATTCCGGTATAGTTGTTAAATCCTTTAAGTTTAAAGCTGTGCTCGCCAACATTGAAATCTTTCGCAGCCCTGTACTCTGAGAAATCAAGACTATAATCTTCACTGTCCAGAGAGAGTGTAGTTCCAAGACCAGTATCCTTGACTGTAACTGTAGGGATAACTGCAATTGCAATATTATTTGCAGTATTATATACAGCGTCCGCAGCCGTCAGTTCAAGATTGTCAACAGACCTTGGTGCAATGTCAAAACTTATCGTCTTGGATCCCGTATAGGAACCCATTCCAGATATAGTCACACTGGCCTTACTCTTGGCTGTAGTTGCATTTTTATTGTTTGTATAGTATGAAATCTTGTAATCTTTTCCCTTTACAAGTGTGGTTCCTTTATATGTAACCACCGGCTCAGGTTTCTTATATGTATTGTCATATACAATCTGGCCATCAATATCTGCATCTGCATCTGCAATACTTTTTACCGAGCTTCCCTTTTCAAGTATGGTAAATGTTTTTGTAATTGTGCCCTCGAACCTATTCGGCGATCCTGTTATGGTAACTGTCGCTGTTCCAGGTTCAGTATTGTCTGAATATGTAACTTTATATTCGTAATCATCCTCACCTACATCTGCATAGTCCATCAGGGTTTCGTTGTTTGTAGGATCTATGATCTCAACCTTCGGGGTTATCGGATCCCCTGTATATACAAAACTCTCACCCTCAAGATTAACAATCTGATCAGCAAGCTTTGCCGGTTTGATTCCATAAAAGATATCAAAATACTCATCGTCTCCGCCTATTGCATAATTTCCATTTTTCACAGGATATACTGTCACCGTCGGGCCATTGCCCATGTGTTCATTTATAACCTCTGATGCCTCATCAACATTGACATAATAAAGTGTATAATCTTTTCCCTCAGTAAGGAATGGGCCAGTTGCCGATGAACGGACATATATCTTTGGATATACACCTCCAGCCTGATAAGTGTAATATTTTGCAGAATTTACACTGTATCTGTCTGTCGATGCAGTTCCGTCAAGATAGAACCAGGCCTTGTTTGTTATTGTCTTTTTTCTTATCTGAAATGTGCAGCTAAGTGTACCAGTACAATTCATCTCAGGATTACCAGTAACTATCGCTGTTGCAGTTCCCGCATTGATATTATTCTCATATGTTATCGTATAATACGATGATGACAAAGCCGTTGTTCCAGCTGTGTCCCCAATCTTTTTTACGCCGATATTATTGTTGATCTTGATCTCCTTACCTGTGTATATCTTACCGTTTGGAAGATTCTTCAGATAACAATAATATCCATCTGCATTCAGATCTATCGCTGTCGTATCAGCAAGCTGCGCTGAATCGTCAGCATCGGTTGGCGTTGCTGTCACCCCCTCTCTCTCTGCGGCCATCGCCTCCGCAAATCCGCCTATTGCGATATCAGTCTGAAACAAAACAGACAACGCCATAATAAATGACATGATAAACGCAATCATTCGTCTACATCTGATCCTTCTCATAAATTACTCCCTGCCTTTCTTTTTATGGTTATACCCTATCATACAAAAATGTCTGATAGCCCTATTTATATAAAATTTTACCAAAAATCAATGTGTTATTCAATGAGTTTTATGAATAATTCACGTATATGTTTACCTGTTGCCAGCCATTTCATCTTTACATTATCTTTTTTGTACAACATAAAAGGACTTTTACAGATTTTCTGCAAAAGTCCTTTTATCCTGTCCATATTCAATATCTATGTACAATTACTTTTTGATCTTCTTATATGATACAGCAATTACGCCGAGTGCAATCACCCCAATACCAATATATATAGGAAGTGCATCTCCTGTCTGTGGAGCCTTTCCCGGATCAGCTATATTGCTGTCATCCTGAGTTGTATCTCCATCATCAATGTCTATGTCATCCTTTACAAACACTGCGAACTGCCCCTCAGATGGAAATTTTACAAGCAGCACGCCATTCTCTACGCTAAACTCTATCTTCTCCCACGCACCATCAGCAGGAAGAAATCTCACCTGAACATCCATATCTGTGGTAATTGATGCGCCCTTTATCTTCGTTGTCTCTATATCAGAGAAATCATAATCATCAATAGCTGTCACAGAAAATACTGCCAGCGTGGAATATCCTACAAGAGCAGAATCATCCAGAACCTTTGCAGGATCATCCCCCATCATAAGATCATATATATCAGGTATAGACGTGTCAGCCTCTGACACCAGTATTTTGGACGAATCAGTCTCATATCCATTATCTGGACTGCCATTCGCAAATGCCGTTGTCCCATACATAACTGTCATAGCAATAGCGATGATCGCGATAACAGCCCTTGATCTCAATACATTGAATTTCCCCATCTTTGCTCTCATATATCTAACTCTCCTTGTATACCCCGGTGTCTCATCCCGTACACCGCCTTTTATCCAGATAATATCATGCCATCCCCCGCCAGTCAATTGTGCAATATTACATTTTTGCCTGTCAATGCTATCTGCCTGCAGAGTCCTTGGCTACCTTTACAGCCTGGACAAGCCATCTTTTCCCATCCATTCCACAACATGTTGAAAGTGTCAATACGCAACTATCAACATCTACATCATCGTCACTTTTAACAGTACCCATGTCAAATTTCTCGTCAAATATGCCATCCAGATAACTTTTTCTGACATCTTTGTCCGAGAAATCATTGTATGTGAATATGTGCCTGTCATTTGTCCTGTATGCCGCAAAAACATGATATGTTAGGACTTCACCGGGAATATACACATATATATTTCTATTATCTTCCCAGAACGACTCATCCTCATAGTTATGGAGCGTCTTGAACATTGTTCCGCTTGACATATTATGTCCATATATCACTGTATCAAAATCTGTGAACTTCGTGCTGTTTGCCACGTCCACAAATAACGATCCATCCGGACTGTAATTGCCATCCGCATCATGGGTCAGGTAATAACTGTTATCCCCGCCTTTCATTACAGGATAATTCACATCTGTCCCCGGGATATACAGCCACGCACATATATCCTTATTCACAGACCTCAAAGCTGCAAAATCCACCTGAAGATCTGGATAACTTGAATTATATGAATTATTCTCATTATCTGTGGTCTTTGCCTCTGTCTCCGCACCGATGTCTTTTGTCGTCACCATTGACTGCAGCCTCTGATTTACCTTCTGGCTCCGGGTATGACCTATCACATATCTCACTATTAAAAACACGCTGCAAATACACACCACTGCAGAGCACACAAATATAATCCGCCATATCAATCTGTGAGATCCCATCAGATTTTCACAAACCACTGTATTGTGACCGCTATCAGAATCAGGCAAATCCCCCGGCATCTTTTCAGGCCGATATGCAATTTCCGGCGCATGCCCGCTCTCATCCTTGTTGTTTTCAGCAAGAATTTTCTCTGCCAGAGCAACAGCTTCCTCTATTTCTCTTTCAAACGATCCTTCTTCCATCTCGTCAGTCATCCTTCTCGTAAAATATCTCCAACATCATCTGCGCCAGCTTGTCGCTATCCACAATATATTCATCATAATAATTTTCCCTCCGGTATTGTCCAGGGAGTTCATATATATCCTCATCTTCAATATCCGCCTTTTCAAATTCTACAGCAAGATAGATCAACTGCGAAGTTGTAAGATCTGTCGTTGCAACGTCAACGAGAGATTTGTACGCACACCAGAGTTCAGATATATTATGTCCAAACTTCTGCCGCAGAGCCTGACACCACAAAAGTACATACTGTTTTTGTCTTTTCATACGGGCGCTGTTTGTTCCAATCTCCGAAGATCCACTATTTCTCTCAGTGACATAATACATTGCCTGCTCATCTGTCAAGGTCAGTCTGTCCCCCATGTGTATACCTGCTTTCTCCACATCTTCAACTGCGGTCAACGTTACACCGCCGACCAATCTGTTAAGTTCTGCTATATCATCAAAGTCCACAGATACACAGCCATGTATAGGAATATCCATCATAAGCCTGGACACTGTAAACTTTGTAAGTCCGCACCCGTCCATAACATCCTTGCCATACGAATACGCAAGAGCAGCCTGCACTTTCTGAGTTGTTATATAATCCCCTGCCACGCCATAAACTTTGACAGGCGCAATCGAATCACGGTTTACACTGATACATTTCACGCTGTGATCCCTGCTGTTTATACTCACCAGCATAAGTGCATCCCCCTGACCGACTGTATTATCCCGTCCCCTCGCATCCACGCCTATCACAAGTATATTGATGTTGTCAGTGTCATATCTGTAGCGATTTCCCCCACATACAACGTCCCCATCATCATCAACCGTCATTCCTGCAGAAGTAAGATCAGGTGTCTGCCCGCCGACAGAGCTGTAAAGTTTATGTTTTCCCGTCCACATTATCAGTCCGGGGAAAGAGACCAATATAATGATCACCAACACCACTGCTGACACAATTACCTTTTTCCTTTTTCCAGATTTCTTTCCCTGATCCACCTTCTACTTTCCTCTCCTAAAAAGCGGCACGGAAATATCCGTGCCGCTTTAATATATACTATACTATCTGCTCTTCTACTCCGCTATATTATATACAGCTTATTTGTTGTTATGCATACAGAGGATACTTCTCAACAATGCTCTTTACAAGTGCCTCGGCCTTCTCCTTGTCATGGTCAAGCACTGCTGTCTTGATAGCCTCAGCTATAACCTCCATGTCAGCCTCATCTGCACCTCTTGTTGTCACTGCTGGTGTACCAAGTCTGATTCCGCTTGTGACAAATGGAGATTTAGGATCATTCGGAACTGTGTTCTTATTCGCTGTGATATCTACCTCATCAAGAAGTTTCTCAACTTCCTTTCCAGTAAGTCCAAGTCTCTTCAGATCCATGAGCATGAGGTGATTGTCTGTACCACCTGATACTATGTCAAATCCTCTTGCCATAAGTGCCTTAGCAAGGGCTGCTGCATTCTTTACAACCTGCTCCTGATATGCCTTAAACTCAGGTGTGAGTGCCTCCTTGAAACATACTGCCTTACCAGCTATGACATGCATAAGAGGGCCACCCTGAATTCCAGGGAATACTGCCTTGTTGAAGTTAAACTTCTCATTGATCTCATTGCTGCACATGATCATTCCACCACGTGGTCCACGGAGTGTCTTGTGAGTTGTAGTAGTTGTTACGTGTGCATATGGGATAGGGCTCATGTGAAGACCTGCTGCCACAAGACCTGCGATGTGTGCCATATCCACCATGAGATATGCTCCAACCTCATCAGCGATCTCTCTGAATCTCTTGAAATCTATCGCTCTGGCGTATGCTGAAGCACCTGCCACAATGAGCTTTGGCTTGCACTCCTTTGCGATCTCAAGCACCTTATCATAATCTATGAATCCATCATCATTTACACCGTAAGGAACACAGTGGAAATATTTTCCAGACATGTTAACCGGTGAACCATGTGTGAGATGTCCGCCATGATCAAGATTCATCCCCATAAATGTATCGCCAGGGTTAAGAATGGCGAAGAACACTGCCATGTTAGCCTGTGCACCTGAGTGTGGCTGTACATTCACATATTCACATCCAAATAACTCCTTTGCCCTCTCTCTTGCAAGATCCTCTACCACATCAACATACTGGCATCCGCCGTAATATCTCTTTCCAGGATAACCCTCTGCATACTTGTTTGTAAGGTGGCTGCCCATGGCTGCCATAACTGCCTTTGATACAATATTCTCAGAAGCGATAAGCTCCAGGTTGTTATTCTGTCTGTTAAGCTCGTCTGTCATAGCCGCTGCTATCTCAGGGTCCACCTTTGTAATCTCGTCGAAACTGAACATCTATGTTACCTCCGTCATAATTTAATATTTTATATTATATCCTTTATGTCTGATCTTTTTCAACACCAAACAGCCTTTTTGCATATTTTTAAGCTATTATACTGTACCACTTTATTTATTTCACGGTGTATCCTGCAGTTTTAACATTGCTTCATACTGTGAATATTCATATTCATTGTAGAAATATTCCTTATGTCTCTGCCTTATACCTAACTTCTCAAACCACTCTGACACCAGTTTATTTCTGAGTTTTGTTTTTGTAGGCTCAGCCAGTGTATTGTAATTCCAGAGTGAAAAATGTAATGCATAATTGACAAAATCCTTCTCAAGTTCGTTCCACTTTCCTCTGTCCTTAAGGAACTGTCTGAGGGCAAACAGCATCCTATAGAAGTTATCCCAGGATTTTTCTCTGG
Source organism: uncultured Coprococcus sp. (assembly GCA_900548215.1). Taxonomy (GTDB): domain Bacteria; phylum Bacillota; class Clostridia; order Lachnospirales; family Lachnospiraceae; genus Coprococcus. The sequence continues at coordinate 14,804 of URJI01000028.1, forward strand.
TCTTTGAAAGAGAATCCGCAGTGTCTACTCTTCTATGGATAAGTATCTTTCTAACCGTTGATATTTTCTCTGCAAGCACCAGAGCGCTGAACACAAAGAGTGCATCATTGGTGGTGCGCTGTTCCTGAAATTTCAGATCATTCTTAACTACAAACTCTCTTAGATAAAGCTTATCCCACGCCCATCCGACAAATGCCTTAATTATGTTGGTCGATATCTGTCTATAACCGAACGGTTCATATGGCGGAAGTGCCCATTCTATCATAGCCCAGTTCTCATATACAAATTCGCCGGAGTCCATATTGTACTGATCTGATTTGTATATAACGATTTCTGCTCCCTGCTCCTCAGCCTTCTCGTATGCCAGCTGCACCATATCCGGTTCAAAGAAATCATCACAATCCAGGAATAACATGTACTTGCCAGTCGCCTCTGTAAGTCCACGGTTTCTTGCTGCTCCGGCGCCCTTATTCTCCTCGGTGAACACTCTTATACGCTCATCCCTGCTGCTGTAGGCCTGAAGCCTTCCCAGGGACCCATCCGCAGACCCGTCATCAACACATATTATCTCTATATTCTTCAGTGTCTGTTTCGTCAGCATATCGAGGCAATTGTCAATATATTCTTCCGCATTATATATAGTTACAACTATAGATACATCTACTGCCATACATTCTCTCCACATATGTCACGCTATTTTTCATAGCATATTACTGATTACTCTTTTTTCATCATCCTGAGCACTAACCTTCTGATGCCCAAAGGAATAAACATTATCACCCGGCCAGCCTTGAATGTGACTGACGATTCATATTGCTGTTTCTGCTGTTCAAGCTCCAGCAGTCTCTGCTGCTCCAGTCTGCTGCACATTTCCTCGTGCTCTGCCTGCTTCTGTACCAGTCTCTGTTCATACGATTCCTTCTGTGCCTGCATCATCCTGTCTTTTTCAGCTACAATCTTTTCAAGATTATTTACCTTGTTCTTACAGTCATATACTCTCTTATCCAGGATAACTTTCCCAAGGTAAAATCTTTTTACATATCCCGGATCTTTGGCAAGAATATAAAGGTTTGACCGCTCCTCCAGAGAGAACAGTTTCTCATCTATTTCATCGTTTTCATAGCTTCTGTGGAACTCCACAGCCATTCTCTCTGCAAATTCCCAGCCAACATCTTCCGTCATCCAGTGCAGCAATTCATAATAGCATGCCCATCTCTGAGATGAATAATACCCCTTCCACTTCTGCCACAATTCCCAGTCAGTCATAAGCATATCCTTTATCCTGTCATATGCTCTGTTTACAGTAAATGCCATCTGACTGTCATCTATCCATACCGTATCCCGATAAACTTTTTCACATATGGCTGCACTTACACACATCGCCCTGCCTGCGCTCGTGAACACCTGCCACAACAGATAAATGTCCGGAAACAGCTCATCAGAACCGCCAATCTCCAGATGATTTTTTTCTATAAAATCCTTTCTATATAATCCAGCGCCTATATTCCTCACGAGCATAACATATGCCGGATCCTTCCCAAGAAATAATTCCTTATCGTATGTCACTCCCTCCGGCAGTCCGACATTCTCATATACTATACCAACAAAGTCCAGAACATGCTCATCAGCTTTCTCCACCAGCTCCTGCACCTTCTGATCTGCTATATCCACACATGGCCTCGCGATAAAATAGTAATTATCCAGTTCCATTATTTTCATTTTAACAATCTGCGTACTCACTATTTCCTCCTCATTACACTGCGAATGTAACTACGCCAATAAGTATAACATATTACAGCTTATCTGACCAACCCACACATTTATCCCTTATTAAATATGCAGAAAAATACACGGATCCAAACCATATAACATATACTCGGTTCAGACCCGTGTCAATTATTACATCCAGTAAACACGTATATTATTAAATGAAACCAGGTAATAAACTACTATTATTCTCTTACAAATAATGTCTAAAATGTAATATTATTCCTTTTCATAATAGCGCACATGCTCTCTGTTGTTAATATTTTATTTTTCATTCTCAGCCCTCAGGTCAGTGCCGTCATAATCTATCACTATAGCCGACTGTGTGCTCACGCTGCCAGCAAGTATCATCTTTGCAACCAGTGTCTCCACATTCTTCTGCAGATATCTCTTGAGCGGTCTTGCACCATACACCTGATCATATCCCTGATCGATGATGTGCTGCTTTGCGCTTTCCGTAAGCTTGATCGCAATCTCTCTGTCTGCCAGTCTGCTGTTGAGATCAGCCATAAGAAGATCAACAATACCACTTATGTTGTCCTTGGACAGTGCCCTGAATGTTATGATCTCATCGATACGGTTCAGAAACTCAGGTCTGAATCTGCTCTTTAGCTGAGCCATTACATCATTCTTCAGTTCATCTGTGATCTCTCCGCCAACAGCTGCTATATCCGCACCACCGATATTTGATGTCATGATGATGATCGTGTTCTTGAAGTCGACCGTTCTGCCCTGGGAATCCGTGATACGTCCATCATCAAGTACCTGGAGGAGCACATTGAACACATCCGGATGTGCCTTCTCTATCTCATCAAAGAGGACAACCGAATACGGCTTTCTACGAACAGCCTCTGTCAGCTGACCGCCTTCATCATAACCTACATATCCCGGAGGCGCTCCTATAAGTCTTGACACACTGTGCTTTTCCATGTATTCACTCATATCAATACGGACCATGTTCTGCTCATTGTCAAACAATGCCGCTGCAAGACTTTTTGCAAGCTCTGTCTTACCAACACCGGTTGGTCCAAGGAAGATAAATGAACCTATCGGTTTGCTAGGATCCTTTATTCCCGCCTTTGATCTGATGATCGCATCGCTGACGTAGTCAACGGCTTCATCCTGACCTACAACTCTCTTCTTGAGTTCGCTGGCAAGATTGAGGGTCTTGCTCTTCTCGCTCTCAGTAAGCTTTGCAACAGGAATTCCTGTCCACTTGGATACGATCTTCGATATCTCATCTTCTGAAACTACCTCATGAACAAGCTCCCTCTCCTTATCTGAAGCTGTGGACTCAGCCTCTGCAAGCTCTTTCTGGATTGCCGGAAGCTTACCATACTGAAGCTCTGCTGCCTTGTTCAGATCATAATTTCTCTGTGCAGCCTGAATATCAGCCTTGACCTGCTCCATCTCTTCCTTGAGGATCCTTATCTTCTCAACTGCAGCCTTTTCGTTCTCCCACTTTGCTTTCAGGGAATTTGCCTGATCCTTGAGTTCTGCCAGTTCAGCCTGAAGGTCTGCCAGTCTCTGCTTTGACAGATTATCCTCCTCCTTCTTAAGGGCTGTCTCCTCAATCTCCAGCTGCATTATCTTACGTGTGATCTCATCCACTTCAACAGGCATTGAATCAAGCTCTGTCTTGATCATGGCACACGCCTCATCAACAAGATCTATGGCCTTATCTGGCAGGAATCTGTCTGTTATATATCTGTTTGAAAGAACCGCTGCGCTTACAAGGGCACCATCTGATATCTTAACTCCATGGAACACTTCGTATCTCTCCTTGATTCCTCGAAGGATAGATATGGTATCCTCAACGGTTGGTTCATCCACCATAACCGGCTGGAAACGTCTCTCAAGAGCCGCATCTTTCTCTATATACTGTCTGTACTCATTCAGTGTTGTGGCACCAATACAATGCAGCTCACCTCTGGCGAGCATAGGCTTAAGCATGTTGCCCGCATCCATTGCACCGTCAGTCTTGCCTGCTCCAACGATAGTGTGAAGCTCATCGATGAACATGATCACTTCACCCTCAGACTTCTTCACCTCATCAAGGACATTCTTAAGTCTCTCTTCAAATTCACCTCTGTACTTTGCACCAGCTACAAGAGCTCCCATATCAAGTGCAAATATCTTCTTGTTCTTAAGTCCCTCTGGCACATCACCTCTGAGTATCCTCTGTGCAAGTCCCTCTACAACCGCAGTCTTACCTACACCAGGCTCACCGATGAGCACCGGATTGTTCTTTGTCTTCCTTGACAGGATCCTGATTACATTTCGTATCTCGGCATCACGTCCGATTACCGGGTCAAGCTTCTGCTGTCTTGCCCTCTCTACCAGATCATATCCAAACTTCTCCATCGCCTCATATGAGCTCTCCGGATCATCACTGTCCACCTTGTGGTTGCCTCTGATCTCTGCAAGTTCCTTGAGAAATGCATTCCTACTTACTCCCCAGCCTTTGAGAAGCTCCTTGACATCCGAATCAGCCTTATCCACCATACCGAGGAACAAATGCTCAACAGACACATATGTATCGCCCATCTGCTTTGCTTCCTTCTCTGCCTGGATGAGAGCCTTTGAAAAGTTATTTCCGGCATACATATTGCCACCGCTGACCTTCGGCAATCTTGCAAGCTTATCCTCTACCGCATTCACAGCACCAGTAACATTCACGCCCATCTTCTCAAATATCTTGGCTATCAAACTGTCATCTATCTCAAGCAAGCCAGCCAAAAGGTGCATCTGCGTAAGTTCCTGATTGTCGTACTCCAGAGCTTTTTCTTTGGCCTTTTCTACAACTTCCAACGATTTACGTGTGTATTTATCCATCTCCATAGCTGTTTACCTCCTTATTCCCAACTAATCATTTATAGTATTCAAGGGAACTGATATTTATATCACTTCCCTTGTCTGATGATAATATATCATATCTGTTAGCACTCGTCAATACTGAGTGCTAACATTTTGTTAAAAAATTTGTGAAGCCCATGTCGCAGGGCTTCACAGACTTATTTCATGATTATTTTTTTATCTCTCTTTCTTGTAAACCACCACACCTGCAGCTCCGAGAAGGCAGACTGTCATGAGCATTATAAACCATGCCACACTGCTGTCATCTCCTGTGTTCGGAGTAGCTGTTGTGGCCTTTGTTCCCTCAGTAGTTGTCTGCTCCGTCGATGTCGCATCTGTTGTCCCCTCTGTGGTCTGCTTTTCTGTTGATACATCCTCTGTTGTCGGTTTCTCTGTTGTAACAGCTCCGGTTGTAGGCTCTTCTGCCGTCGGTTTTTCTGTTGTTGGAGCTTCTGTAGTAACATCACCTGTCGTCGGCTCATTCGATGCCGGTGTTTTACCCTTTCCTACTACGACCTTTGCAGCAGGGGATGCATAGTAATTTTTCGTCTCACTGTATCTCACATAGTAACTTCCATCCATAAGATTCTTCATTACTGAGCCAGCACATGCAGACCAATTTTTTTTATCTTTACTATATTCCATTGCCTTTGTCAGATTTGATATCTGACCATCATTCTTTCCGTCCACCGTCTCTGCGATTGGAACCAGTCCTGTAGGAGTTTTCTGTTTTGCCTTATCTATAGTGTAATTCTCCACTATCTGTCCATGCAGCGAATTCATTCCGGAGATCGTGACCTTTGCAGTTCCCGCATTTATATTATCAGTGTATACACAGGAATAGCTTACACCCTCGGTCAGATCCTTGCCACCATATGAAACCGTCACAGCCGGTCTCTTTTCCTTGCCATCATACACATATGACTTTGGATTTATGCTGACTGCTATCTCTGATGTATCAGAAAGGCTTCGATATCGAAGTACAAAATCCGTAGCCTTAGCTCCCGTAGCGTCATCAATTATAGTTGTATTCTTTATTGAAAGTCCTTCTGGAAGAAAATCCTTTACACCGTCCAATCCATCTGCAAAGTGCTCATAATTGCCAACGCCGCTCCCATTCTTTACTGAAAATACGCAATTTTTGTCCATAAATAACTTTTCAAACCAACATGACGAACCGTTAAGTGTAATATTTGATCCATTCTTTATACTCACTCCGTCATCAGTCATCCAACTGAGCATATCCGTATATATATTGACATTTGACACCGTGAGCAGAGCATTTGTAAAACAAATATTTCCATTTGAGATGGAAGCAGTTAAAGTACCATTCATTATGTATAAAGAATAATCAACCTCCAACATCTGAAGTGTCACACTTTTCCCGTTTAAATCCAATATGATATGCTTATTATCCTCGCCCTGATTATATCCAATGGCAAGATCCGGCTCATTTATATCACTCAATATACGTATTGTATCCCCATTACTACATGCAACAAACGCTTCTGGAAGTGTCGCATATGATCCAACCTCTGTTCCTTCGCCATCAACAACAACTGCCACATCTCCCTCTGAAGCACGAACCAGCCAAGTGCCCTTCACTGAAAACATCACCACGGCAAGGATACATACCGTGATAAGTCTCATCAATACTCTCACTTTTTTCATAATTCTCCCTTTCCTTTCCCGAAAACAGTCATTTCAGACTGATTGCTCTATTACCGGCACACGCTATTTTCTGCTCACATCATATGTATTGCCAATATATTAAGCAATTGTACTATATATATTAAGCAAGGTAAACTAGCCAACTGGCTAGTTTGTCGATACTACAATTCCTCTCCATTCGTCTCTATGACTTTTTTGTACCAGTAGAAAGAATCCTTCTTGTATCTGTTCAGAGTTCCACTGTTCTCATCTTCTTCTCTGTCAACATATATGAAACCATATCTTTTTTGATATCCGTTGAGCCAGCTGAGCAGATCTGTATAGGACCATGTGCAATACGCAAGCACACGACAGCCATCATCACAGGCCTTCTTAAGTTCTTCTATGTGATGTCTCAGATAATCTATCCTGTAAGGGTCGTGTATCTCTCCATCCTCAAACTTGTCAAATGCACCGAGTCCATTTTCAGATATCACAATTGGGAGATCATATCTTGATGTGATCTGTCTGCAACACATACGAAGTCCCATAGGGTCGATGGTCCAATCCCAGTCCGTAGTTGGCAAAAATTCATTTGCAGGGGTCTTGTAAAGTCCCGGAACTCCCTGCACTTTCGCAGTACCCTTCTTACCTGTCGTATTCATCTCATGGGTCGTTCCAACTCCGTCCATCGGATTATATTCAGCTACGCACGACTGATAATAATTCACTCCCATAAAATCGATAAGCGATGCAGCCTTTCTGAGTATATCTTCATCTCCAGGCTCCATCTCAGGCGTCAGATTTTTGCTGTCCAGATATGCAACTGCTGCTCTTGGGTACCTTCCATATGCATACACATCCATCCAATAGAAATTATTCAGATCATCATAGTCCATCTTTGCCATGGCATTCTCAGGCTTCCTGTCATACGCATATGACGGTGTATACGCAAATGATGATCCAACCTTTGCCTCAGGGCAAATCTTCTTTAGTGCGATCACGCTCTTTGCATGAGCCATGAATGCATGATGATTCACCTGATAGAACATCTTCTGGTCATCAACCTTTCCAGGAGGATGCATGCCCGCATTCCATCCAAGTCCGGTAAACACATTCTGCTCATTCATGATGATCCAATATTTCACCCTGTCGCTATATCTCTCAAACAGAACCTTTGCATATCTTGTAAAATCATCTACTATACGTCTGCTCTCCCATCCATGGTACTGCTCCTCCAGCGCCTGAGGCATATCCCAATGATATACTGTGACCATCGGCACAATACCGTACTTCACAAGTTCATTTATAAGATCATCATAGAATTGAAGCCCCTTTTCATTCACTTCACCATTTCCGTCTGGAATTATTCTCGGCCATGATATGGAAAATCTATACGTCTTGAGTCCCATCTCTGCCATAAGAGCTATATCTTCTTTATATCTGTGATAATGATCAACTGCCTTATCACCTGTAGTTGCCTGGAATGTCTTGCCTGGGATTCTTACAAACTGATCCCAATTGGAAGGGCCTTTACCATCCTCATTCCATGCCCCTTCAACCTGATAGGCTGCTGATGCACTGCCCCACAAGAAATCTTTTGGAAATCCCTTTGATTTTTCAAAATACATAAATATCTCCTTCGCTAATTTAACACCAACTATTTGCCATCATATACTTCCCAGCACATCTCCAATCTTGTCCGCGATCAGCAGATCGGCATTTCTGTCACTCTGTGTAGGTGACATATTGATAACCACCAGCTTTCTGCCTCTGAAATATCTTATAAGCCCGGCAGCCGGATACACGACAAGTGATGTACCTCCAATTATCAATGTGTCTGCCTGTGATATATAATCGAGAGCCCGGCTCATATTCTCATCATCGAGAGCCTCCTCATAGAGTACAACATCAGGCTTTACTATACCTCCGCATTCCTGGCACCTCGGAACGCCCTCTGACTTCACTATATACTCCAGGTCATAGAACTTGTGGCATTTTTCGCAGTAATTTCTGTGAACAGAACCATGAAGTTCTATGACATTCTTACTGCCAGCCATTTGGTGAAGGCCATCTATATTCTGCGTGATGACAGCTTTCAGCTTACCTTGCTGTTCAAGTTCTGCCAATTTCATATGTGCCTTATTCGGCTTTGCATCTGCAAAGATCATTTTATCCTTGTAGAATCTGTAAAATTCCTCCGGATTGCTGCGATAAAAACTGTGGCTTATTATCGTCTCAGGTGGATATTTATATGTCTGATTGTACAATCCATCCACACTCCTAAAGTCTGGTATGCCACTCTCTGTGGATACCCCTGCTCCACCAAAAAACACTATATTGTCCGATTCATCCACTATCTTCCTCAGTTCATCAATCTTTTTGACATCCACAATAACGCACCTCCCTGCTTCAACGTCTGCTTCTATTTTGCTGTCACCTTGACTGTAACCGTGCTCTGACTGTTCACAGAATAGTAATCACCGTCATCCACTTCAAGCGTGACTGTGTTCTCACCTTCTGAAAGCTTAGATGCATCTACAATTAAGCCAAGATTTTTTGCTGTGATCTTAGAAACCTCACTTGATATTCCACTCACCGTAATAGCGCTCTCACTTCCAGTAATGATCTCATAATCATATCCAGACTGTTTATTCATTATCGTTACGTCGCTGGCTTTCACAGAAATATTTCTTGTCACAGATTTCTCTATGGCTACCTTAACATTGATATATGCGCTGTCCCTTGTAACAACTACTCCATCTGGAAGATATTTTGATACATCAAGTGTTGTCTCAACATCACTTGTACATCCACTGATGTCCACATCATTTATCTCCAGACTGTTTATATCCTTTATGACAGCAGCATCTCCACCTATATCTACCGTTTCAGGCACATAAGTTATAGACGCAACAGCATATGAGTCATCAGGTTCACCCTTCACACTTATCCTTACAGGTATATTCTTAGTCTTATATACAGGAACAGTTACGGCTACCGATATCTCATCATATGATAAAGTCTTGTCTGATATCTTCTCACCATCTGCGGTCACAAACTCAGGTGTACAGTTAGTCGTGATGTCATCCTTTGCATTACTGGTATTCACGGTCACCTCAGCTCTGTCAATACTAGACACAACACTGGCTGCACCCTTGATAGTTATCAGATTTGGCGCCGCTACACTGTTGCCCACCGTGTACCCCTTTGCAACCTCTCCTGTTGTAACCACCGTCACCGGTATCGACACTGTCTTTTCGTTCTCAAGTTCAACAGACATGACATTGTCAACAACAGTTATATTGACCTTCTTCCCTATACTATTGTTGACAGCTTCAACAGTAATTGGTACAGCATTAGTTATGGATATCTTGGACATATCAGCAACTGCCTTGAAGTCAGATGCATCGAGATCCGATATAATAGACTTTCTGCCTTTTACTACCACATCCACAGTATCACCTGAGGTTATGGTGAACAACTGATTTCTATTTGTTATAGCATCCGTATTAACCAGATTGATTGGAACATTGCTTATTGTCTTGGTGACAGCTGAATCATCGATGTTAAGTACCAACAGCCAGACCATGAAACCAAGCAGCACCGCAAGCAGCTTCAGCCCTATATTGCTGAACAGTTTATTTTTTTTCTTCTTAACAACAGTTGTATTATCTCTCATTGTCTTCAGCCTCCTTTCTGGAAGCTTTATCTTTATTTTCTATTACAACTCTCTTTCTTCTCTTTTTAACCGGTCTGATAGCTGAAGACCTGTGAACTTTCCTGCCATTATAATCCTTGCAAAGAGTCTGAAGCTGTCTTCTCACGCCCTCGGTATCCAGATTTCTAAACAGTTCTCCGCCCTGAGCTATCGATATGGATCCGGTCTCCTCTGAAACTATCAGTGTCATACTGTCTGAAACCTCACTTATACCTATACCAGCTCTGTGCCTTGTTCCCAGCTCTTTATTTATAGAATCATTTGCTGAAAGCGGCAGGTAGCACGTAGCTGACACGACCCTGTTCTTACGTATTATCACAGCTCCGTCATGAAGTGGCGTATTATGCTCAAATATGTTCAGCAGAAGCTGGTTTGTCACGACAGCATCTATCGGAATACCAGTATCAATATACTCGCCAAGAGCAACTTCATTCTCTATAACTATCAACGCTCCCGTTCTGTTTGCAGACAAAACCTGAACCGTCTTCACCAGCTCATATATAGTCTTCTCTGACAATACGCCATCATCTTCATTGTCACGTATTATATAATTAATAATTTTCTTTCTTCCAAGCTGCTCAAGTCCTCTTCTGAACTCCGGCTGGAACAGGATTACCACAGCTATAATTCCCACACTGAATGCATTCTTCAAGAGATATAAAATTGTGTTGAACTGAAACACCGCGGCTATTGCTGTAAACAGCACTATAAGAACAATTCCTTTCAGCAGCGTCCACGCTCTGCTGGTTTTGAACCACAGCATTATCTTATATATGAAAAATGACAGAATGAGTATCTCAATCATATCCACTGTACTTGGCATAGTTATATAAAACCAATCAAAATATGTAGATATAAATGTTGCGATCTTATCCATATAATCCTCCTCTCTGTCTGTTTAGTGTCAATATTAATCTACAAAGTAATATGACCTGACATCTTTGTCAGGTCACATATACTCTCGTTTCAATGTATCTATCTCGTTGATCCGGTAAAGGAATCACTTTTTCTTATATTGTTTGCTCTGTTGCCATTTACTCTATCGGATGCTGTTCTTGACTGATATGTTTTAGCAGATGATACCGAATCTTTTTTCGCCGGTGCCTGCTTCGCCACATTGCTCATAACCTTAGGAACAGCCTTCACATAATAATAATATTCGTCATCTTCAAACTGAGTATTCTCAACACTTGAATAATCCACAACAGTCTTGAAGAACTGAACAACTATCGCTACCAGTATCGCAAGCACGCTGCCGATCAATGCTCCTGCCAATGATATCTCAACTTCCATCGACATTGTTCCCACCAGGAAAAGTACAATCTCAACCACCCCGCCTGTTATGATCGCAACATACCACGAATATGAAAATGACATTCTATATATGATATAGGTAAGCACTATCACAACAGCAAATACTATAATTGTGAGAAGCAGTGTCTTATCCTGTACAAGGTGCTGGAATATATACTTATACCCCTCTATCATATCCTCTGATGCAGTTGTCTTACTAAGCGCCACATAATCTACGGTATACTTCATAAAATAATAGAATACACAACCAAATGCAGCCGGTATCATTCCTGCAGCTCCCGCAATCATTCCGGCAAGGAGTGGAACTATATATGGAAAATTGATAATGTAGAAAAATGGCATAAACATTATCAGCCATGATGCCTTAGGGAAAAATCTTATATAAACACAGTACATTATAATGAATATGATAACAAATGTGATCCCCAACTCCAGGTTTGCACTTGCAATCTGTGCACATGCATACACGCCGCCAATAGCAAGTGTCAGCGATGCCGAAAGAAATGCACACACAAATGCTGCAGCCAGCACAATCACCATACTGCTTATAGTTGAATTATATCCTGTCAGATGCTCTATGGAACCAAACATCACGAGTGCAAGAATGAACTTGCACAGCGGGGATACAAACTTATCATATTTACTGCAAAAATTCTTTATTCCGTCACGAAATCCCAGAAGTGTTGCCATGTCTACTTAGCCCTCCTCTTCCTTACAGTAGCCTTAGCCCTGTCTTCTCTCTCATAAAACTCTATCAACTTTTTCAGATTCTGGTTGTACTTGATGAGTTTTGGCTTAGCCTTCATATAACGATATGTGTAGAGCACCCACGCAAACAGTGCAAAACCGATACACACCACAGCATACCCGCCTACGACCATGCCTGCAAGCTTAAAATAATCAAGCTCCGTAAGTTTCTCAATTATCGACGCAAGATTATAATATATGTACGCAACTGCAACCACAATAAACAACACCGTGGAAGAAACTATAGTCTTAAGACAGTTGAGCTTTACATAATCACTCTGGAAATATTTGCCCTTCTCCAGATCCTCCCGGCCCAGAGACTCTTTGTACATGGCTATTTTGGTCATCAATATGACCTTCTCTTCATTAATCATTATTCGTTCATTTTCTCCTTATATTGGATATTCTGCCACAAATGACCATAACTAGCAGTATTATACCCCGCAGTCTGTCAATTCGCAAGTTTTATATTTATATTTAATTTCTATTAATGTGACCTATATCGTAAAATAACATCTCATTGAAGATCCCATATTGCCTACCAGGTCTGTCCGTCATAGAACGAATATCCATCTTTATAAGCTTCATATGAATCCATATCCTGATTTCTCTGTTCAAGGCCCTCGTTCTGAATATCCTGGAGCTGCTTCTTTATCTGACCATTTTTATCAGTATCTGTCGTGTCCTCTTCCTTCTCATCACTGTCCTTTTTGCTGTCTTTGTCCTTATTGTCATCCTTTTTATCCTGATCATCAGGCTGCGCCACCTGCTGCCTCAGCTGTTCCTCAAACATGTCTATCTCATTCTTTAAAGTCTGTGCATCGCTGTTGTGTCCATTCTCATCTTCATCATGTGCACAGCCATTTTTTAAAAGAGCTGCCTTCGCCTCCTCAAGACGGTCTATAGTCTCATCCAGGTTATCTTTTGTCACAGTCTGCGGATCTATCTGTTTTACTATAGACAGAGCATAGTTTATCCTCATCTCACAATCTTGTGGCACACCAATTTTCCACTTCAGCGCATTTTTAAACTCATTCTCTGCCCCTTTATAATCACCCTGACTATAATATATATCACCTTTGTTGTAGTGATATATGTAAGGCTGTGTAAAGCCCAGGTACGCATTAACTGTACTGCTTTCATATATTCTTTTGTTGTATCTGTCTATCATACGCTCACCGCATATATAATTGACAAGCAACGCCGCAAATGCAAGAACACTGACTATTCCAATGATAGCCACTATTCTTTTCGCTATCTTCATTTTCTCACCTGATTTACTGTTCCGATATCTTAACATTCTTTTTTCTCACACTCCAGAATTCATATATCACGAGTCCCGCAAATGCTGCCACAAATATATAATATATATCCACATATCCACTGACCTGTCTGCTTGCAGAATCTCCGCCAGAATTTTTCACCGCACCATTTACAACATCTTCAAGTTGGCTCTGTCCATCATTCATATTGATGTATTTCACGCCGATATC